>JALYXS010000629.1 GCA_030946965.1 Acidobacteriota bacterium | reverse complement strand
CTCAAAAATTCGAGAAGGCGGGGACGTACTACATCCGTGTTTCGGACTTCGAGGAAAGCGGCGGGGCGAAGAACTTCTATCGTATAAAAGTAGGCAAACTGCCGATCGCGATCTCCGCGTTTCCGCTCGGCGTGGAGCGCGGCAAGACCTCTAGCATCTCGCTGAAGGGCTACAACCTGGGCGCGTCGAAAATCGATGTCAAAGGCGAACCTGCGCCAGAAGATCCGGATGCCATGCTGCTACGGCCGAACGGAAAATCCGGCTTGGCGTTCGACCGGGTGCGGCTCGCGGTGGGTGACGAGCCGGAAGTCATGGCAACGGGCAAGAACCCGCAACCGGTTCCAGTGCCGGTTACGATCAACGGGAAGCTCCTCGCGCCCTACAACGATTTCAAGTTCCACGCGCGCAAGGGGCAGAAGCTTATTGTCGACGTGAACGCCGCGCGGCTTGGCTCGCCGCTCGATTCGCTGGTTGAAGTGTTGGACTCGGCCGGCAAGCCGATCGAGCGCGCCACCGTGCGTTGCCTGCTCGAAACTTCGACCACTCTGCGCGACCACGATTCAGCCGGTCCGGGCATTCGCATCACCTCTCCGGCGGGCTTCAAGCCGGGCGATTACGCGATGCTCGGCAGCGAAATTATTCAAGTCAAGGCGATGCCGCTGAGTCCCGATAACGATTTCACGTTCGATTCTTTTGGCGGCCAGCGGCTCGCGTATTTTGACACGAGTTCCGAAGCGCACGCTCTCGATCAGCCAGTTTATAAAATCGAGATTGCGCCTCCAGGCAAACAATTTCCGCCCAACGGCCTACCGGTGGTTCACCTGATGTACCGCAACGACGATGGCGGTCCCGGCTACGGAAAAGACTCGCGCCTGCATTTCACCGCTCCCGCGGATGGCGACTATATTATGCGGCTGCGCGACGTTCGCGGACTGAAAGGCGACGAGTATTCGTATCGCCTGACCGTTCGGGAGCCCGTGCCGGGCTACCGCCTGAGCGTGAACCCGCGCAATCCTAACGTGCCGGTGGGCGGGCGCATTCCGCTGACCGTGACGGCCATGCGGCTGGACGATCATGACGCGCCGATTCACGTATCGATCCAGAATCTTCCCGCCGGTTTCCACGCGACTGACGGCGTGATCGAGCCGGGCCAAGTGAGCGCCACATTGCTGTTGAGCGCGGACGCCAATGCCACTCTGGCGCAAGCCGCGCCGCTGATTGTCACCGACGGCAAAGACCGGCAGGCGAGCCCCGACGACAAGTTGAAGCTGATTTCGCTCATGCCGAGGCCCGATATTCAAATGGCCGCCATCACCCAAGAAGTAGTTTTGCGGCCCGGCGGAAAGGCGCAGGTGGAGGTTGCGATCCAAAGGAACAACGATTTTGCGGGACGCGTTCCGGTGGATGTGCGCGACTTACCGAAAGGCGTGCGCGTGATCGACGTGGGCCTGAATGGCGTGCTGATCAACGAGAACGAGGACAAGCGCAGCTTCACGCTAGAAGCCGAGCCAGACGCGCCCCCGGCCGATCAGCCCATCGCGGTTTCGGGCGTGATCGAAACGCGCGCGGCGGGGCAGCAGAACGCTTACGCGGCCGAGCCGATCAAACTGCGGGTCGCGGCGCCAAAGTGAAAGGCGTGAAATTTGGCGTCAACACGTTCATCTGGACGGCAAATTTCGATCGATCGAACCTGGCGCTTTTACCGCGGATCAAAGCGGCGGGATTCGATGGCGTGGAGGTTCCGCTATTCCGGCCTTCCGAGTTTGCGGTTGCCGATATCCGGCGCGGCCTTGCGGACAATGGTCTTGAGTGTACGATCTGCTCGGTGCTCACCGGCGGATTGAATATGATCTCGGACGATGCGGCGGTTCGCGCGCGCACTCGGACGCACATGGAAGATTGCGTGAAATCGGCGGCGGAAGTGGGAGCGAAGATCATTGCCGGGCCGCTCTATTCTCCCGTGGGTCTGCTTCCGGGTCGCCGTAGGAATGCGAATGAGTGGAACTGGGCAGTCGATTGTTATCGGGCCATCGGGCCGGTGCTCGCCGGGTATGATGTCACGATCGCGATTGAACCGCTGAATCGTTTTGAAACTTATTTCCTGAACACGGCGGAAGACGCGGTGAGGCTGTGCGACGAAATCGATCATCCGAATGTCGGAATTCTCTTCGATACCTTCCACGCGAATATTGAAGAGAAGGATATTGCGAAGGCGTACCGGACCGTGGGAAAGCATTTGAAACATGTGCATGCCTGCGAGAACGACCGCGGGATTCCGGGCACGGGGCATGTGGAGTGGCCGGCCGTTTTTCAGGCTTTGCGCGATATGCGCTATGACGGATGGCTGACGATCGAGAGCTTCGGATTTTCGCTGGGCGAGT
>JALYXS010000623.1 GCA_030946965.1 Acidobacteriota bacterium | reverse complement strand
AAGGTATCGATCCCGATAATCGTGCCGTCAGACCCCGCGAACCGTTCCCAACCCATCGACGACCCGGCTTCCACCGTTACCCGCTTGCGCAGATCCCGCGGAAGCACGCGGTCCCGCTAAGCTTTGTCCTGAGCGGCGAACAATTCCCAACTAGGCAGGCTCACCACGCGCGCGCCTACGCCCAACTGCTTCAACCGCTCGCGCGCCTTCACGCAAAGCGATACTTCGGAGCCGGTGCCGATCAGCAGCACTTCAGGTTTGCCGCCTTCCGCATCCGCCAAGATGTAGCCGCCGCGTTCCACGCCGCCATCGACCGCGCCCGAGCGATCGAGAATCGGCACGTTCTGCCGCGTGAAGGCCAGCAGCGTCGGCGTCTGCCGCCGGATCGCCACGGCCCAGGATTCGGCGGCTTCGTTTGCGTCCGCCGGGCGGATCACGGTCAGCCCCGGAATCGCGCGGAGCCCCGCGAGTTGCTCGACCGGCTCGTGCGTCGGGCCGTCTTCTCCAAGCGCGATGCTATCGTGCGTGAACACGTAAATCGCGTGCAGTTTTGAAAGCGCGCCGAGCCGGATCGACGGCTTCATATAATCCGAAAACACCAGGAACGTCGCGCTGAACGGAATCAGGCCGCCGTGCGCCGCCAAGCCGTTCACCGCCGCGCCCATCGCGTGCTCGCGAATGCCGAACGCCATATTGCGGCCGCCGTATCCCCAAGTCCCGCCCACCGCTCCCGCCGTGCCGGGACCTTCCTCTTCCGCCGGTTGGAAATCGCCCATGTCTTTCATCGCCGTGTTGGTCGAAGGATTCAGATCCGCCGAGCCGCCGGCAATGTTTGGAATATTCTTGGCGAGCGCATTCAGCGCCTGTCCCGACGCGACTCGCGTGGCAATCGGCTTATCCTCCGGCTTCCACTTGGGCAGGGCGGCGTCCCAACCATCCGGCAGCGTGCCGCTTTGAATACGATTCCATTCGGCCGCCTCTGCCGGAAACGCCGCGGCATAGGCATCGAGCTTCGCCTGCCATTCTTTCTGAATCCTCTCGCCCTTGGGAACGGCCTCGCGGAAATGCGCCACCGATTGTTCCGGGAGGAAGAAATAATCGGTGGTGGGCCAGCCCAATGCCTTCTTGGTGGCGATCACTTCGTCTTCTCCGAGTGGCGAGCCGTGCGAGTTAAACGTGTCCTGCTTCTTTGGGCTGCCGTAGCCGATGTGCGTGCGCACCAACAGCAAAGATGGCCGCTGCGTCTGGGCCCGCGCTTCCTCGATTGCGCTCTGAACGTCTTCGATGCTGTTGCCGTCCGGAACTTCGCGCGTGTGCCAACCGTAAGCGTCGAAGCGCTGTTTCACATTTTCGGTGAAGGTCAGATTCGCCGCGCCCGCGAGTGTAATGTGGTTCTGATCGTAAAGGTAGATCAGCTTCCCGAGCTTTAGATGTCCGGCGAGCGACGCCGCTTCGCACGCCACGCCTTCCATCAAATCGCCATCCGAAACAATACCGTACGTATAATGATCGACAATCGCGTGCCCTGGACGGTTATAGCGCGCCGCCAGCCACCGCTCCGCCATGGCCATGCCTACTCCGTTGCCAAACCCCTGACCTAGCGGACCGGTGGAAACCTCCACGCCAGGCGTATCGCCGCGCTCGGGATGTCCCGGCGTATGGCTGCCGAATTGGCGAAAGCGCTTGATCTCGTCAAGCGGCAAATCGAAGCCGGTCAGGTGCAGCAGGCTATAGAGCAGCATCGACCCATGCCCCGCCGAAAGGACGAAACGGTCGCGGTCCGGCCAGAGCGGATCGTGCGGATTGAAGCGGAGAAAACGCGTCCAAAGGGTGTACGCCATGGCGGCCGCACCCATCGGCATCCCCGGATGCCCGGAGTTGGCGTGCTGCACGGCATCTATCGAAAGCACTCGCAGGGTATTGATGCAGAGAGCGTCTAAATCTGGCGTGGTTTCAGGCATGAACTTCAGACTATCAGGAAATAAGGTTGGCTTAGACGTGGAATCTGGCCTCAAGCCGCTCAGGGTAAATCCCGCAAAGCCCGCCTGAGAAATTTACCCGTGGCAGTCTTTGGGATCTCCTCCACGAACACGATTGCGCGCGGACATTTATACGCCGAAAGACGGTCGCGGCAAAATTGAATCATCTCAGACGCATCCGCCGCGCACCCATCTTTCAATGCGACGAACGCTTTCACGGTTTCGCCACGGTACGCGTCCGGTACGCCGATCACGGCAACTTCCCGCACGCTTGCGTGCTGAAACAACGTGTCCTCCACTTCGCGCGGCCACACTTTGAAGCCGGAGGCGACGATCATGTCTTTCTTGCGGTCCACTAAATAGAACCAGCCCGCGGCGTCCATAATGGCGACGTCGCCGGTCCGGAAATAGCCGTTGTGGAAAGCCTCGGCCGTCTCGCCGGGCTTATTCCAATAGCCGGGGAACATCATGGGGCCGCGCAGCAGAAGCTCGCCGGCTTCTCCGGGCGGCACTTCTCGATCGGGATCTTCGAGACTCACGATTTTCGCGTCGCAATTCGGAATGGGCACGCCGATCGAGAGCGCTCCGCTGGCCGC
>JALYXS010000622.1 GCA_030946965.1 Acidobacteriota bacterium | reverse complement strand
CCGTCGAACCAGTCACGTAAACGCTGCCATCGGCTCCGGCGGCCAATCCGGCCGCGGTGTCGGCGCCGCTCCCTCCGTCGTTCCGCGAGCATCCAGCTTGGCCACAAAAAGATCGGTTGACGGAGCGGTCGCGACGAACAGTTGCGATCCCGCGATCAGAATTTGAGTGGCCGGCGAAGCGGTGCTTATGGGCTGATATGTGGTGAAACCGTCGGTGCTGCTGACGACGCCTACGGAACCCAGGCTGGCGTACAGAATCCGCCGCGCCGGGTCGGCGGCAATGGCGGCCGAAGGCAGCCGGGTCTTCAAGGTCCACGTCGGGCCGCCATCCTCCGATTGATAGATCCCTGAATAGCGCTGAAGTAAAGCACGCCGAAGTTAAAGGGATCGGTCAATATCTGATTGGGAAACCCGTTGGGCGCGGCGGCAAGCGGCGTCCAGGTGACTCCATCGTCCGTGCTCTTATTCACGGTGGAGCTGCCTCGCCCGGCACCCGATTCGTAGATCGTTCCGGGCGCGAAAGGGTCGAAAGCGAGACCCGATGCGATGTCGATGACCAGAACAACGGTCCAGCTTGCGCCCGCGTCCGCGCTACGGATCAATCCCGAGGAAGACGTAGCGAAGAGCACGGATGAGGATTCAGGATCTACCCAAAGTTGATTCACATAGAACGAGGTATTAACGGGAGGCGGGATGCCTTGATTCATCTCGCTCCAGGTGATGCCGCCATCGACGCTCCTGAAGAGTCCCCGTGAGTTTGCGGAAACGTAGATGACGTTGCTATCGGACGGATCGATCGTGATGGATGCGATTATAGGGACTGCCGGAAATGTGTCGATGCGCTCCCAGCTTGCACCAGAGTCCGTGCTGCGAATCAGGCCGCTGTCGGCGGCGGCGTACAGAGTGGACGGATTTTCGGGATCGACCGCGAACTTCGTTGCGTTGGAAAGGAGCGGAGAGATCAGGGGTTGCGCGACGCCGGAAGCGGAGTCGATGCGGATCAGCGGCGAGCCGCCGGGTTGCGCCTGCGTGGCGGCAACCTTGGAAACTCGAGCGATGAGGTGTTCCCCACGACATAATAATTGCCCTGGCAATCGGTGGCGCTCGCGACCGCCGCCGTCTGCCCGGTTCCGCCGATCTGTTTGACCCACTGAAGGCCAGCCGCCTATAACGCAATCGCCGGCAGAAACGTGATAAGTAAGGACAGCCGGCGCACATCTCTATTCTGCTACAGCTCCGTTGTATCGTAAGTCAGATGATTTCCCGCCGGACAGTGCTGGGCGGACTGAGTTCCGCCGCGATGGCATCCACGCAGGCTCAAGACGCGGCACGCCCCCCGCAACCGAATTTCCTTTTCATAATCGCCGACGACCACGCAGGTTATGTCTTAGGAGCTGACGGCAACAACCTCGCGCGCACGCCGAATCTCGATAAGTTGGCGGGCGAAAGTGTTCGCTTCGCGCGGCATTACTGCAATTCGCCGGTGTGTACACCCTCGCGCCAGAGTCTCTTCACGGGTCAACTGCCGCACATGGCCGGCGTGACGCGCTTGCCGACGCCCCTTTTGGAAGACAAGCCAACTCTGGCGAAACAATTCCGCGAGGCTGGTTACTGCACGGCGGTTTTCGGCAAGATGCATTTCAATAAACCGGGTGCTCCCGGGATGCACGGCTTCGAAATCGCGCATACCGAGGACGTGCTCACAAGCGATTGGCGCACGGAGGTCGCGCCCAAGCCATTGCCGCCCGGCACTCCCGTCAAGCCGCCGTGGAGGCCGATGAAAGATCCGGCGCGTATTTGGCTGAACGCGGACAAGCTGCCGTACCCGTGCCATGACGCCGACATGCGCGGCAGCTTTCAGGTCCGGCAGGTCGAGCAATTCCTGGAACAGCATCAACGAAAACAGTTCGCCTTGTGGGTGAGCTTTCTCGAACCGCATTCGCCGTACGATTTCCCATTCGAATTTCGCGATAAGTTTTCAGCCGGAAATTTTCGCGCGCCCTTGGTTGGGAAGGAGGATGCCTGGCAGGTCCCGATCGTCTTTCGCGATCTCAGAGAGTCTGATAAACAAGGGATTGCGGCGGCCTACTATACTTCTGTCGAGTTTCTGGATGGGAACGTTGGACGCGTGCTCCGGAAGTTAAGCGAGCTGCATCTCGATCGAGATACGTTCGTGGTGTACTCGGCCGATCACGGCTACGATCTCGGGCAGCACGGCCGTTTCGAAAAACATTGTGGATACGATCCCGCGCTCCGGGTCCCGCTGATGATGCGCTATCCGGGCCGGGTCCGTCCCGGCGTGGTGAACCAGTTAACGGAGCACGTGGACGTGCCCGCGACGATAGTCGATGTGATGGATCTAAAACCGCTGCCAATCCAGCATGGACAAAGTCTGCGTCCATATCTGGAAGGGAAGACGGCGCGGGCGCGCGATCACATTTTCAGCGAGTACCTGGAGAACGAAGAAGCCTACATTCGAACGAACGAGTGGAAATTTATTTATTGCACGGGTAAGCGCGAGCGCAAGGATGGATACGTTACAGACAAGCCAACGCCCGGCCGCTATGAAATTTTATTCGATTTGAAAAACGATCCGGGCGAATTTCACAACGCGGCAAAAGAAAATCGCGAAACGGCGGCGCAGTTGCGGCAGCTTATGCTGAAACGCCTTCGGGATACACATCCAGACGCGCGGGGCGAGCC
>JALYXS010000619.1 GCA_030946965.1 Acidobacteriota bacterium | reverse complement strand
GCTCTTAGCCTGCTCGCGCAGCCCGAGAAACTGCTTTCCGTGACGCAGATTGGAGTCACCCTCGCGAGTCTTGGCCTGGGTTGGGCCGGTGAAACCACCCTCTACCATCTCTTTTTGAAAATATTCGACCCTGTAATTACCAGAGGGACGTCCGTGATTCTCCACGGTGTCAGCTTCGCCCTGGCGTTTCTGCTGATGACCTACTGCCACGTTGTCATCGGCGAAGTCGTGCCCAAGAATCTTGCCATCGAAAAGGCGGACCGGCTCGCGGTTACCGTAGCCCCAGTGCTGATGATCTTTTACCGCATCTCGTCGATCTTCGTGTTCGTTATCGAGCGGTCGTCCGCGGCAATCACCAGGGCGCTCGGCGTCCGGCGGCGGAATCGAGGCGGCGGACACTCGGCCGAAGAGCTGCGGCTCATCGTGACCTCGTCCCGCGCTTCCGGCCTGCCTCAACCGCAAGTGGACATGATCCATCGCGTGCTCGACCTCGATGAGTTGTCGGTGCGCGAAATCATGATCCCGCGTAACAGCATCGTGTCCGTTCCCATCGAAGCGTCCATCGATCAGGTGCTGCAAACCATGAGCGAGCAGCAACACTCCCGGCTTCCCGTTTACAAGGGCCGTCCCGAGCAGATCGTGGGCGTGCTGTATTACAAGGATCTCTTGCCCATATGGCAGGAGCGCCGCGCCGCCATTCAGTCCCGGCGGGTCCCCCGCGTGTTTCGAATTGCGCCCCTTATGCGCAAGCATATCGTCGTTCCCGAAACGAAATCGCTGGTGCAGATGCTCGAAGAGTTTCGCAAGGGAAATTCCCATATGGCAATCGTGGTCGATGAATTCGGGACAATCTCGGGCCTGCTCACCATCGAAGACGTCCTGGAGCAGATTGTGGGCGAGATTGAAGACGAGTTTGACGATACTTCGGAATTCCCGGCGGCGAACATTTCAGAAACCGCCGAAATCGAGATCGACGCCGCCACGAAAATCCGCGATTTCGAGATGCTATATGGCATCGAAATTCCCACCGGCGCGGGTTTCGAGACTTTGGCCGGTTTCCTGCTCTATCGTTTGGGACATATTCCTTCATCCGGTGAGACTGTAGACTACGATGGGCGGCGTTTCACCGTAACCGGCGTCGACCGGAACAGGATCGCCAAAGTCAAAGTGGAGAAGCGAGAACAATGACGACACTCGGTGTGGATTTCCGCGCGGCGCGGTATACGTGGACGGCCGCCCTGGTGCTGCTGTTTCTGCTGTGCGTGTACACGATCCGCGGCACGCTGTTCATCTTCGTTATTTCTCTGCTGTTCGCTTATTTGCTTTATCCTTTGGTGGATCTCATCAACCGCTTCGCGCCCTCGCAAAGCCGCACCCCGGCACTCGCGGTCGTGTATCTTCTGCTCATCGGCGTACTCGTGTTTCTCGGAATCGAGATCGGATCGAAAGTGGCCGAGCAGGCGAATTCGCTAGCGCAACGCGCGCCTGAGTTCATCGCGAAAATGGAGCAACCCGTGAACGCGCCCACTCCCGGAGCCATGCCCGGCATAAAAGAAACGATAACTGGCGCGATCCGGACGCAGTTCCGGCAGCACTATGACGATATCGCCAAATTCCTTCCCAAGCTTGGGCTCGAGGTGCTCTCATATTCGACGAATCTCATCTTCCTGATCATTATCCCCATCTTGAGCTTTTTCATTCTGAAAGACGGAAGAGATATCCGGGACGAAATTCTCGGGCTGATCGAGAAGGGCCGGCCGCGCGAGCTGATGGACGACATTTTGGCGGATGTGCATCGGCTGCTGCTGCAATACATGCGCGCGCTGCTGATCTTGTGCGGGGCCACTCTAATTGTATTCAGCGTTGTATTCAGCATCATGGGCGTTCCGTATGCGCTGCTGCTTGCGTCCATCGCGTTTCCGCTGGAATTTATCCCCGTCGTTGGCCCTTTGGTCGCGGCGGTAATTGTGATTGCCGTGGTGGCTTTCAGTGGATTTCCGCATCTGCTTTGGGTCATCATTTTCCTGGGATGCTACCGCATGTTCCAGGATTACGTGCTTTCGCCGAACCTGATGAGCGCTGGCATCGAGTTGCATCCTTTGCTGGTCTTGTTCGGTGTCTTCGCGGGTGGCGAGATTGGCGGCATCGCCGGAACGTTTCTCTCCGTTCCCGTGCTCGCGCTGGTACGCGTTCTGTATATCCGTATTCGCAAGAGCCGAGTGATGGCCGCGCCATCCGTTTTAACCACGGCTTGAAACTGGCGCTTTGCCTGTTCCCGCCCGTTCTTTCCGCTCACATGATGAGCATGAGCACCGGCGATGCGGTTGTCTCGGGGAACCATGTCGAGTACGTCCTCCGCATGCCCAGTTACGAAATGCCGCGGATCTCCGATCCCGCGCGCGCGATTTTCGAGCAT
>JALYXS010000588.1 GCA_030946965.1 Acidobacteriota bacterium | reverse complement strand
CAGCGCGGCCGAAGGCTGATCCACGCTCTGGCATTGCAGCGTGAGGTCGCGCGGCAAATCGTTATGCTGATCCCAACCGCGCTTATAGAGCTGTACGAAACGCACGCCGCGCTCGACTAAACGGCGGGCAAGAAGGCAGTTCGCCGCGTACGATCCAGGCTTGCGCGCATCAGGGCCGTACATGTCGAGAACACTCTGCGACTCCTTCGACAGATCCATCAATTCGGGCACCGAAGTTTGCATCCGGTACGCCATCTCATACTGCGCGATGCGCGTTTCGATCTCGGGATCGCCATACGCTTCGGCGCGCATGTGATTCAGCTTGGCGATGCCGTCCAACATGCGGCGGCGCGTACCGGCGTCGATCCCGTCGGGGTTTGAAAGATACAGCACCGGATCGCCGCCCGCGCGAAAGTTCACGCCTTGATAGTTCGAAGGAAGAAACCCGTTGCCCCACAAGCGTGAAAACAGCGGCTGGTCGATGTTCAGGCCGCTCGATTGCGAGATCAACACGACGAACGCCGGCAGGTTCTGATTCTCCGTGCCCAACCCGTAGCTGACCCAAGATCCCATGCTGGGTCTGCCCGGCTGCTGGCTGCCGCTTTGAATGAACGTAATCGCCGGATCGTGATTGATGGCGTCGGTATTCACGGTCTTGATAATCGAAATGTCGTCGACGATCTTGGCGTGGTGCGGGAGCAATTCGCTTAGCCAGGCGCCCGATTGCCCATGCTGTTCAAACTTGAAGTGCGAGGACGCGACCGGAAACGAGCTCTGCCCCGCGGTCATGCCCGTGATGCGCTGGCCGTTGCGCACGGTGGACGGCAGCTCCGTGCCCTGAAGCTTCTTGAGCATCGGCTTGTAATCGAACAGATCGATCTGCGAGGGCGCGCCCGACTGGTGCAAGTAAATCACGCGCTTGGCCTTGGGCGCAAAATTTGGAAATCCGGGCAGTCCGCCGGTCTTCGAAGCCGGATCGACACTAGCGAACATGGCGGGATCGAGGAGCGAGGCCAAAGCCGCGACGCCGATCCCGGCGCTGCCACGCGCGAAGAAGTGGCGGCGCGTCAGCGATAAGGCGATTTCTTTCTCAGGATTCATGGCCGTCACTCCTTGGTAATGCTTTCATCCAGATTCAGAATCACGCTCGCCACTGTAGTCCACGCGGCAAGCTCGCTCGGATTCAACTTCGGATCGACCGCGGATTCTCCAATGTGCACCAGCTTCACGGCCTTTCCGGGGTCGCTCCGGTAATCCGCCAGTTCCTTGCGCGCGATATCTTGCAGCACGCGCAACTCTTTCGGATCGGGCTGCCGCGCGGTGGCCAGGCGGAACGCAAAACGGATTCGCTTCGCCGGGTCGCTGCCTCCTTCGGTCATCATGCGCTCCGCGAGCGAACGCGCCGCCTCCACATATGCCGGATCGTTCAGCAGCACCAGCGCTTGCAACGGCGTATTGGTGATGGAGCGCCGCGCCATGCATTTTTCGCGATCCGGTGCATCGAATGTAATCAAGGATGGCGGCCCGCTGGTCCGTTTCCAAAACGTGTACATGCTGCGGCGATACAGATCCGCGCCGTGGCTCGGCGAATAATGCTGCGCGGAGTAGACGTCGCCGAACGAAGTCTCTTCCCACAGACCCTTCGGTTGATAAGGATCGACGCTCGGACCGCCGAGCTTCCCGGTAAGCAGCCCGCTCACCCTCAGAGCGTTATCGCGAACCATCTCGGCGGGCAGCCGGTAGCGCGGACCGCGCGCCAGCAAGCGGTTTTCAGGGTCTTTCTCAAGCAACTCCGGTGTCACGCGAGACACCTGCCGGTAAGTGGCGGAGGTCACGATCAGCCGCTGCATCGCTTTCACATCCCAGCCAGTTCGAATGAACTCCGTCGCAAGCCAGTCAAGCAGTTCGGGATGAGAAGGCGCTTCGCCTTGCGATCCAAAATCCTCCACCGTTTTGACGATGCCCGTTCCAAAATACATTTGCCAGTAGCGGTTCACGGCCACGCGGGAAGTGAGCGGGTGCGAGGGATCGACCAGCCACCGCGCCAGCGTCAGCCGGTTGGCGGGAGCGTCTTTCGGGAGCGGAGGCAGCATCGCCGGAACGCCTGGCGTGACCTTCTCGCCGTGGTTACGGTAATCGCCACGCCCGAGCACAAAGGTTTCGCGCACCGGCTCCTTCTCCGTGCCGGTCATCTCGGCCATCACCATCGTGGTCGGGATGCGGTCGTTCAAATCGTACTGCCGCGCGCGCAGCGTTTTCAGTTCCGCATAAGTCTTGCGCAGCGTTTCAGGCGCATCGTAAGTCAAGTAATATTCCCGCAGACGCGCCTTCTGTTCCTTCGCGCGCTTGGCAACGGGAATTAGCAGCGTGGCGCGAGCGGGCTGCCTGATCGCGATTTGGTCCAGTTCGGCGGCATTCAAGGCGCGATCGTAAATCCGCAGATCGTCCATCTGCCCCTTGTAAGCCGTGCCGAGTTTCTTATCGCCAATCTCTAGCGCGTTCGCGTTTTGAACCGAACCCGAAAGGCGGTCGTGGATCACATCCACCGGCTCCGATTTCCCGTCGATGAACATCTTGAGACCCGCGGCCTTGCCGGACCCGTCGTAACTGATTGTGACCTGATACCAAGGCTTCGGAACCCCAGTTTCCTTGGACGAGATCGGCAACGCTTCTTTCGTTTGAATCTCGATGGCATTGTCGGGGTAGCGATTCGCAAGCCGCGCCACAATTTTCGCGCCGCGCCTTAAATCGCCAATCGGATAGGATTCCGCCAACAGCATCTCGAACCCGCGGCGATCCTTGGCGTCGCCGATCTTTTGAATAATCGACATCTCTTTTATGCCGTTGGAGCGCACCCACATCGCGAGCGTGAATGGGCCGTCGAATGCGGTAGTCTGGCCAAAGTCCACCTGCGTTTCACCATCGAAATCCGCTGCCTTTCCGACCTCGCCGGCGATGTACGTTGGATCTCCCGCGAGCGTTCTTCCATGTTTGTAATGGCCCGAGCTATCCGAAACGTTTCCGTCCAATTCGTAGTGCGCCAGCAAGCCTTCGCGCGTGGCCTCCGGAATCTTATCGAGTTGCGCCCTTTCCCAATCCGCCTGCAAGGCCGCGACTTCCGTCTCGGGCATGGCCTTCTCGCGCACTTCGATCTCACGGGTCACCTCTTCCATTTGGTGTTGCTGCACCGGCGAGGGAAGTTGCAATAGCGGCTCCGCGTTACCCTTGCGCCCGTCGAGACCCTTTTCGGGAACGGTGTTGAAGAACGCGAAAAAGCGGTAGAAATCTTTTTGCTTGATGGGATCGTACTTGTGATCATGGCAGCGCGCGCACCCCATCGTGGTTCCCATCCACACCACCGATGTTGCCTCAAC
>JALYXS010000569.1 GCA_030946965.1 Acidobacteriota bacterium | reverse complement strand
ATTGAGGCGGGCTTGATGTTCGCGCGCCCCGCGCCCCATGGCTTCGGTGGGCGCAACGCCCATGGCTTCTCGCGCGGGACCGAGCGCGGAGAGGAATGCCACGAGCGTTCCGGCAAGCATGGCGGTTACAATCGAAAGCGGAGTGAGCGAGATCGGCGCCGGGCTGCTACTGGTGTAAAGCGAGTTGACCGTATCGGCGATCAGCGAGACGGCGCCCACCGCGAGAAACCGTCCGAGCGTGACCCCTATCGCCGAGCCGGTCAGGCCGAACATCAGGGCTTCTGAAAGGAAAAGCCATTCAACGGCCGTTCGCCCCGCTCCAAGCGCGCGCAGGATGCCAATTTCAGGACGGCGGCGGACGACGCTGACCGAAATCGTGTTGTAGATCAGGAACGCTCCGACCACCAGCGAGATATAACTCAGGACACGCAGATTCCAGCGGAACGCGCGCAGCATGCGCTGATTTTCCTCGCCGCGCGTGCCGGGCTTATCGAGCAGGTAGGCGGCTGGGATCGCTTTCCGGATGGCGCGCTCGGCTTGGGCGAAGTCTTCGCGAGGGGAAACGAAGACGTCGATGCGGTCCAGCCTGCCGTAAGACTGCAGGAGGTTTTGCGCCGCGTCGATATCGACCACGGCGAACTCGGATTGATCGCCCGGAGCGATGGCGGCTACCTGAAACGGGCGGCCCCGGACCGCGAGGGTTGAACCTTTACCGAGGTGCAGGCGATTGGCAAGGCCTTTCGAGACGACTATCGCATCCTCGCCCGGAAGGGCTTCGCCTTGAGTCTCGCCTGCCGGATTTCCGATTACATCTACTCCGTAAAGCGTTACGGAGCCGGCATTCGAGATATCGACTTGGGTTTCGATGATCGGCGAGAAGCGCGCGTTAACGGGCAGCGCGGCGAGTTTCGCCATCCACGATTCGTCAATGCCGCCGTTGGCTAGAATCTCCAGGTCGGTCTTTCCGACGACTGTCACTAAGGAAGATTGAAAGGAGCCGGCCGCGGCGTCTCCCGCGAGATCGATCGCGATGACCACCGCGACACCTAAAGCGACGGCTAGCACCGTGAGAGTGCTGCGCGGGAGATCGCGGCGGAGCGGACGAAGGATCAGAGTGCGGAATAGGCCGATTACACTATGGTTCATCCACCCGCACCACAAACGCTTCGGGCACGTTCCGCTCGGCGCGGATGGTGCGCGCCAGTTCCGCCGCCGCTTCCGGTGTCGCCGCGCTTCCCGCCAACACTCGCCATAGCGGCGGCTCGCCGCCTCGCAAAACCAGATGCGCCGCGCCATAATGCCGCATCATCTCCGCCAGCAGCCGGTCCGCGTTCGAGCGGTTGTGGAACGCGCCTACCTGCACGCCGAAGATATTCGGTTCCACCACGTCCGGGACGCTCACCACGCTCAAACGCACGCGTACAGTCCCTGGGCCGATCATGCCGATCGCGTTCGCCGCGGCGTGCGACAGATCGATGACGCGCCCACCCACGAAAGGCCCGCGATCCGTGATCCGCACATCCACAGTCCGCGCGTTCTCCAAATTTTGAACCCGAACCATCGTGTTGAACGCCAGGGTGCGGTGAGCGGCGGTGAGCTGTTCCATGTCGTAGATTTCGCCGTTTGCCGCCCGCCGTCCGTGGTACGGGTTTCCATACCAACTCGCCAGCCCCACTTCCGGGCCGCGTAGAGCCGCGTCGCCTTGCGAACGTGCCGGTGAATTCACCTTTCGAATCGGCAAGCGAATTGGCCGCGACGCGCGGTTTTTCTTCTTTCCGCAGCCGACGCTGAGGCAGAACACCAGCATGATGAATAAACCGCGGCGGTGCATCTTCTATCTAAACAGTTCTTTAAACGCAGTGTGATACTATCGTGCGTTTTCATTCATACGCGATATGCAACCGTGGAATCAGAACTACGACCCCTTCGGAAACGCGTGGCTTTCGACGATTACCGCGGCCCTTCCCGTCATCCTGCTCTTCTACTTATTGGCTGTCCGCCGGATCCTGGCCTACCGCGCGGCATTGTATTCCTCGGCGCTTTGCGTTCTGCTCGCACTTTTCGTTTTTCATATGCCGTGGCGCATGGCGGCGGGCGCGGTCAGCGCGGGGCTGGTCTATGGCGCCATCCGGATCGGCTGGGTGCTGCTCGCCGCCGTCTTCGTTTACGATCTCACGGTCGAATCCGGTCATTTTGAAGTCATCAAGCAATCGATTGGCGGCGTCACTTCGGACCGCCGCTTACAAGTGCTTCTGATCGCGCTCGCCTTCGGAGCCGTCCTGGAAGGCGCCGGTGGAGGCGGCGCGCCGGTCGCTATAACAGGCGCCATGATGGTCGGCCTCGGGTTCCAGCCGTTCGCCGCGGCGGTGCTGTGCCTGGTCGCGAACACCGCGCCGGTTGCATTCGGCGGAGTCGGTAACCCGATCCGCGCCTTGATAGCCGTTACCGGCATTGACGGCATGCAGATCAGCGGCATGATCGGGCGTATTCTTCCGCCGGTCGCGTTCATCCTCCCGTTCTGGCTGATTCGCATCATGTGCCCATGGCGGCAGATGCGCGCCGTGTGGCCGGGCCTGCTGCTGTGCGGCTCTGTATTCGCCGGGATCCAGTTCTATTGGTCGAATTACGTGGATTACAGTCTTGTCGATATCGCCGGCGGAATGACCACGCTGGTTGCGCTGGTTTTCTTCCTGAAAATCTGGAAACCCCGCGAGGGTTGGCGTTTCCCGGACGAAGCCGAACCCACGATCGCGCCCCGCCCCTACACCACGAAGGAAGTTCTGCACGCCTGGTCGCCATTCCTGCTGCTTTCAGTCCTGGTGATTGTCTGGGGCATGCCTTCGGTCAATCACGTTCTGGAAAGGACCACGGCCGCCATTCCCGTTCCCGGTTTGGACAAACTGGTGTTTCGCGTAGCGCCGGTAGTGCCCGTGCCCCGGCCCGAACCGGCAATCTACGACTTCGCGTGGCTATCCGGCGTCGGCACGGCAACGCTCTTCGCGGGCCTGATTTCCGGGCCGATTCTGGGCTTGAGCTTTGCTCGCACCCTGCAAGTATTCTTCAACACGTGCTATCGAATGCGCTTCCCGATGGTCGCGATCATGGGGATGCTCACGCTTGGATTTGTAACGCGTTATTGCGGCATGGATGCCGTGATGGGCTTGGCGATGACGCACACCGGCGTGCTGTTCCCGTTCTTCGGAACCCTGCTGGGCTGGCTCGGCGTGGCGCTTACCGGCACCGACGCCGGATCCAACGCACTGTTCGGCAGCTTGCAGGTGATCACGGCTAGAAACCTGCACATTAACCCGGTGCTGATGGCCGCCGCGAACTCCGCCGGAGGCGTAATGGGCAAGATGATCTCCCCGCAATCGATCATCGTCGCGTGCGCCGCGGTGGGGCAAGAGGGCCGGGAAGGCGACCTATTTCGAAAAGTGCTGCCGCATTCGATAGCCTTGGCGGCGATCGTCGGGACAATCGTGTTTTTGTACGCCAGGTTGGGGTAGGCGCGAACTTATGATTGGGGCATTCCTGATTTTTCTCACCCTGTTCGCGATCGTCTGGTGGGTGTTGCGGAAGTGGCTGTAGCGTCTTCCATTACGCCGGCGCAGTTCGCAAATCTCTCCCCGTCATTTCGCGCGGTTGTTCCACCCCGAGCGCGGCCAGAATCGTCGGCGCGATATCCTGCAGCGCGCCGCCGGTTCGCAAGGCGGTTTTCGAATCTTCGACCATGATCAGCGGCACCGGGTTCGTCGTGTGATAAGTATGCGCGCCGTGCGTGACCGGATCGATCATCATCTCGGCATTGCCGTGGTCCGCCGTAATAATCCACGTCCCGTTCTTCCGCCGTAGTGCCTGATAAATACCGTCTAGGCAGGCATCCACCGCCTCAACGGCCCGAATGGTGGGCTCAATCTTGCCCGAATGCCCCACCATGTCGGCGTTAGCGAAGTTCATCACAATCACGTCGAAATCGCGCGTGTCGATGGCGTTCTCGACGGTTTTCGCGACCCCGGCCGCACTCATCTCAGGCTTCAGATCGTAAGTCGCGACCTGGGGCGACGAAACCATTTCGCGTTCTTCGCCGGGATAGGGCTTCTCGATCCCGCCGTTGAAGAAATAAGTGACGTGCGCGTACTTTTCCGTTTCGGCGACGCGCAGATTTTTCCAATTCAGTTGCGTGAACAC
>JALYXS010000553.1 GCA_030946965.1 Acidobacteriota bacterium | reverse complement strand
GGATGGAAGCCATGGTGCCAACGGTGCCGGGGTTGGTTAAAGAAATCGTGGTTCCCTGGAAATCGCCCGGGACGAGTTTTCCGCCGCGAGCGCGCGTGACAAGATCGTCGAACGACGCGGCATATTGCGCGAACGCCATTCCAGCCGCGTTCTTGACATTTGGAACAAGCAGGCCGCGGGCCCCGTCTTTCGCGGCAACGTCGACCGCGATTCCCAAGTTGATTTCCGGATGCACCACGCGGACCGGCTCCCCGCCGTTCTCGGCGAAAGCGTGATTCAGCCCGGGATTCGCCTGAACGGATTTTACAATTGCCCAGCCGATCAGGTGTGTATAGGAAACCTTGCCTTTGCCGGCCAACGACCGGTGATGGTTGATGAGCCGCCGGTTCTCGTCCACGACCTTGACGGGAATTGTGCGTTGCGACGTCGCGAGCGGAACGTAAACGCTGGCGGCCATGTTCTCCGCGAGACGGGCGGCCGCGCCGCGCAAGGGCGTTAGTTCTTCATTTGCGCCGGCTTGATATGCGGTCTTCCCGGTGGCCGCGGAACCGTTGCGCGGGACCACGGTTACCGCACGGCTCGCGCCGTTGATGGTCTTTGCGCCGTTTTGCTCGAAAAGGTGCTTCCAACTTTCATCGACCGAACCGCGGTCATGACTATATTGCTCTCGTAGCTCTTCTTCGAGCCAGCTATTGATGCCCAACGGGGGCTCGGGGTTTCCAGCCATTGCGCTTATTAACTCTCTTTATGGGTGCTTACTTTCATGATAACGCCCACCGGGCGGGGGCGGAGATCTCCGAAAGGAGTGCCGCTTATAATCGAAGCAGCCATGCAAGTGAATCTAGAAGACGGCGAAGTGGAACTGGCGAAGCTGGTCGAGCTCGCAATGAGAGGCGAAGACATCGTTGTCGCGAAAGCGGGTCGGCCCGTCGTAAAGTTGTCGAAGGTGCCTCAATCTTCTACCATTCCGGCTAAAAACCCGATTCTGGGCCTCGGCGCGGGCGAAGTTCAATTCCTCGACCCCGATTGGGACAAGCCGATGACGGAAGAGGAACTGAGCGAATTCTACGGCCTGTGAGACTGCTGCTGGACACAAATGCTTTTCTTTGGGCTTGGGCAAAGCCCGGCAAGCTGTCTTCGAGGGCGCGAAAGGAAATTGAGGATGGAGGTAACAAGCGGTTCCTAAGTTGTGTCTCCATATGGGAAATCGCTAACAAAGTCGCTTCGGGCAAGCTGAATCTGCCAGACCGGCCAGAAGATTTTGACCGATACTGTGAGCAGCTTAGTATCGTGGCAATTCTCCCTATTCGCCCGATCCACGTCTTCCAACTCCGGACACTGCCACGCGCCCATGGCGATCCGTTCGACCGCATGCTCGTTGCGCAATGCCAAGTGGAAGGCCTGCGATTAGTCAGCGCGGACTCCGTCATCGCCGAACATTACCTTCCCGATGTGATCTGGTGATAAGATTCCTGCTTGCGAACGGCGGTCGTAGGCGTTTCGGTTGCTAGTGCGGCAGGGCTGATGGCGTACGCCGTTCGTGGACGAACCTCTACCGTATTCGGCCCCTCGGTTTGCCGCGGAGTGGAATGGCGCCGCTCCGTTGCGCTCACGTTCGACGATGGGCCGAGCGAAAGCTCGCCTCTAATCCTCGATATCTTAAGTAAACATCGCGCGCGCGCGACATTCTTTCAATGCGGCGCGAATATCCGGCGCATACCTTCCGTCGCGCGGGAAGTGGAAGCGGCGGGGCACGAAATCGGTAACCACAGCGACTCGCATCCGCTATCTTGTTTGCAATCCCCACGATCGATCCTGGACGAATTTCAATGCGCGCAAGAAACGATCGAAAGCGCGCTCGGCGTTCGCCCGGCGCTTCTCCGAGCTCCATTCGGAGTTCGATGGTTCGGCTTCCGGGAGATGCAGCGGCGTTTAAACCTGATGGGTGTAATGTGGACCGTTCTGGGCAACGATTGGTCGTTGCCGCCCGAGGCGATTGCAACGCGGGTGCTCGCCAGAATCCGGCCTGGCGCAATTGTTTGCCTGCACGATGGCCGGGAATTGCGAAACCTTCCGGATATCCGCGCCACGGTTGAAGCCGTGAGGCGGATCGTACCGGCGCTGTCCGCGAGGGGTTATCATTTTGAAACGGTAAGCGAAATTTTATGTCCGACGAATTGACCCAGAGAATTTTAAAAGTGATCGCCGACACGCAGCGCATTCCCGTCGAAAGAGTAACCCTCGACAGCAGTTTCGAAGAGCTGGGGATCGATTCGATGGACGGCGTGAACATCCTGTTCGCACTCGAGAACGAATTCGACATCACCATTCCCGACGAGGCGGCGAAACAGATCCGCACGGTACGGCAGATGGTTGAGGGCGTCGCAACTTTAATTGCCCAAGGCCCGCCGGATGCAACCGCGGCGGCGCAGTAGATGCATCGTGTCGCGATCACGGGTCTTGGCGTAATTAGCGGCAGCGGCCGCACCCGGGAGAATTTCTGGGAGAACATCCGAAGTGGCCGGGCAGGCATCGGACCGATCAAATCCGCCGACTGCTCCGAGCTCCGGTTCAAAAACGGCTCGGAAGTGAGCGGCTACGATCCGCTAGTTTATTTTGACGCCAAGCAGGCCGATTTTATGGACCGCTTCGCGCAATTCGCGGTAATTGCGGCGCGCGAAGCCGTGGCGGATGCGGGTGTTCAGTGGAGCGGCAAACTGCGCGAGAATACCGGCATCGTGACCGGCTCTTGTGTCGGCGGGCAGTCAAGTGAGGATCAAGGGTTTTACGAGGTATACAAGCTGGGCCGGAATCGCGTCCACCCTTTAACCATTCCCCGCATCATGGCAAACGCCGGGGCGAGCCAGATTTCGATGGAGTTCGGCGTGACTGGGCCGGGATACACGATATCGACGGCCTGCTCCTCAGCCGGACACGCTATTGGGCAAGCGTTCTGGATGGTCCGCTCCGGCGCCGTCGATATGGCGATTACGGGCGGGAGTGAAGCGCCTTTCAGTTTCGGAATCTTGAAAGCCTGGGAAGTGATGCGCGTGGTTTCACCCGACACATGCCGTCCGTTTTCGCGCGATCGAACCGGCATGATCTTGGGAGAAGGCGCGGCGATGTTGATTCTGGAGCCGCTCGACGCGGCGCGCGCCCGGGGCGCAACCATCTACGGAGAAGTGGTTGGATTTGGCATGTCGTCGGACGCCACGCACATCACGCAGCCATCCGCGCCCGGAGCCGCGCGCGCGATGCGAACCGCTTTGGCCGACGCCGGACTCGCTCCCGAGCAGGTCGGCTACATCAACGCGCACGGCACCGCGACAACTGCAAACGACATGACCGAGACGGCGGCCATCCGCTCGCTATTTGGCATGCACGCGGATAAACTGGCCGTCAGCTCGACAAAATCGATGCACGGCCACGCTCTGGGAGCGGCAGCCGCTCTGGAGGCCGCGGCAACCATATTGGCGTTGCGGCACGGCATTCTGCCGCCCACGGCGAATTACCGGGAGCCCGATCCCTGTTGCGATCTCGACGTAATTCCCAACCAGGCGAGGGAGCGAGAGGTTGAGTTCGCGTTGTCTAATTCTTTCGCGTTTGGCGGTTTAAACGCCGTGCTGGCGTTTCGGAAGCTGCCTTGACTCGGGCCTAACCAAAGTGGTCCGCATATCTCATTCAGTAGCCAACGTGTCATTCAGCCATTTTTTCCTTTATTGATCAGTGGAGCTTCGCGTACTCTTTCTGGGCGTCAGCCAGAAGAGGCAAATCCGCGTCCGCATTCTTCCACAGTGCGAAGAGGTCCTGGAAGGCTTTCCTGGCTTTCGCCGTGTCGCCCACGAGCGCGGCGCCTCGCGCCAGACCCAGGTAGGAAATCGAATAGTACAGCCCCCAATGCGGATATTTCCATGTACTGCCCCAACTGGCGCCCTTGTGATCCAGGACCTTCTGGAACTCGGCGTCGGCCTCCAAGCCCTTACGCAGACGCAGGTACGCCAGCCCTCGCAGGTACACCGCCTCGGGGTAAGCGCGCTCGTAAGGCGAGGCGGATGCCAGCAGTTC
>JALYXS010000535.1 GCA_030946965.1 Acidobacteriota bacterium | reverse complement strand
AAGGTCATATCCTGGATCTGCTTACTATCGACAACGCGCCCGACTTGCGCGCTCTCTGTTTGGAGTTGCGTGGCTGAAGCCTGTACCTCGACGGAGTCGCTCACCGCGCCGACTGTCAGCGAGAGATCGATATTCTGCTTGCTGGCCGAATCGAGCACGATGCCTGTTTTTACACTTTTCTTGAAGCCGGCCAGTTCGGCCGATACGCTGTACGTGCCGACCGGGAGATTCGGGAAGATATAGTAGCCGTTCGAATTCGTAGTGCTCTGATGCTGGTCCCCATTGCCTTGGCTTACGACGGTAACGTTCGCGCCGGTGACGATGGCCTGCGAAGCGTCGCGCACGTAACCGGCGATTTGCCCCGAATCGAATTGCGCGCGCAGCATCGCATTTGCAAACAGTATTAGGACGGTAGTGACGATGAAGCGAAGCACGGTTGACCCCTTACTAGGAAATGGCGTTAGTATATCAAAGCTGTTTTAGCTGACATAATGATGCCAATGAAATTCTCACTCGCCGGATGGCTGTTGGTTGCGTCCTTCCTCGCCGCTCAGAACACCACGTTCGAGGATATGCCCGCGATCTCGCTTACGAACGACAAGGTCGAGATCAAGGTGCTCCCGCGCGGGAGTGCGATCGCCAGCATTGTGCTGCGTGACGACCCAGACAAGTTGAATCCGCTCTGGGACCCGATTCGCATGGCGCGGGAACTCGGCCTTAAGAATACTTTCGGCGGCGGTACCGGGCATTTCCTCTGTCTGGACGGGTTTGGCCCCGTGTCGCCTGAAGAAAAAGCGGCGGGGCTGCCGGGCCATGGCGAGGCCCATCTGCGGCAGTGGGAAGTGCGCGCCCAAAGTAAGGAAGGGGGAACTTCCACGCTGACGCTCGCGACACGGTTGCCGGTAACAATGGAAAATCTAACGCGCACGATGCGCGTGGTGGATGGCGAGAACGTAATGTATGTCGAGACCGAGCTCGAAAGTCTGCTGGGATTCGACCGCCCCGTTTGCTGGGGCGAGCACGCGACAATCGGATCTCCGTTCCTCGAACCCGGCGTTACGGTTGTGGATCTTTCTGCCAAGCGCGCTCAAACGCGTCCTTATGAACCCGAGAAAGGCGGATTGCCGCACCGGCTTCCTTCCGGCAAAGATTTCGATTGGCCGCTCGCGCCGGCCGCGGGCGGGGGACAGGTGGATTTGCGCGCCGCGCCCGCGAACCCTGATTCCGGCGATCACTCGACCTGCCTGATGGACCCGTCGCGCGAGCTGGAATTTGTGTCGGCGCTGAATCCCGGCAAGCGCCTGGTATTGGGATACGTTTTCAAACGCGCGGAATATCCATGGACGCAGAATTGGGAAAACTATCCGGCAACCCTGAAGATGGCGCGCGGAATGGAATTTTCGACGCAGCCGTACGATGTCCCGAGACGCGACGCAGTGGATGACAATCGCATGTTCGGCGCGCCGCTTTATCGCTGGCTTCCGGCGAAATCGAAAATCGGCACGAAGTTTTTGATGTTTTACGCGCACGTGCCGGACGGGTTTAAGAAGGTAGACGACGTGCGCTTGGAAAACGGGAGGCTGATTATTGAAGACCGCAAGGCGAATTTGCGCGTGCAACTGAAGGCAAGTTTACCGTTGTAGCGAGGGAGTGCAACAATGAATCCGATGACAGGCGAATATATTCCGCTCCTGGTTCCCATCGCCACGTTTTTGGGGACGGCAGCCATCGTAGTCCTGGGCTTCTCCTTCAACAACAGCCGTATCACGGATTTGCGCGGGGAATTCAGCGCGCGTTTCGGAGATTTAAAAGATCTTCTGCGAGCGCATTCCGATCTTATACAAGCGCACTCCGATAAGCACGACGCGAATCTGCGCCGCGTTGAGGACGTGCTTCTCGGGAAGTTCGCCGAGCTGGATAATTGCTTGAGCCGAATCGAAAATCATATGCATTTTCAGTAAGAGATCACGCTCACCCGGCGGAAACCCTCCCCCACACTCGGCACAATCAGCTTCGCGCCCATCATTTCCATCGCCTCGTCCGGCACTATACGCTCGCGCAAACGGTTGCGCTGCCGGCAGATTTCTAATGGCACGTCGAAGAATACCGCTTCCACATCGCACCCGTACGAGCGCCCGATATTGATATACGGACGC
>JALYXS010000528.1 GCA_030946965.1 Acidobacteriota bacterium | reverse complement strand
AATTCCGCTAGATTGCCCTCGTATTCGGCCTCGCCGGTGAATCCGCCCATTGCATGCGTCTGACCCGTTTTGCCGCTCGTGCGGAAGGCTTCGACCCGTTGAATGGAGCAGCGCGTCATTCGGATATCTTCCGCGCGCGCGGCCAGACATCGGAAATCGATATCGAGAGGGCCGCCGCCGTAGAGTGCGCGTAGCGTGCTTAGCCGGTCGCGAATTCGCGCGAAGAGGATCGGGAACTCGGGGGCATGGGCCAGCCCGTTGCCGCTCTTCAATTCCGCGGGAGATAGGAATCGCACGCGCACCGCCCTCGCTTCTGGCGCGGATTGAAGATCGATCGACACCGGTTCCAGAATTTCGAGCGAAATAAGTTCGGCGAAGCGCAGTTTAGCCACGCGGAGCTGGGCCAGAGATCGCGCGATTACCTCTCGAATATTCGGGTCGAACAAATGGAGAGCGAAATGGAACGGCTCGCGGGGCTCAAATGTCCGGCCATCCAGATCGCGAGCGCGAATGACAAATGGGCGCGGCAGATCCCTGAATCCGCTCGGAGAAGGCCGATTCGCGCCGGGCTCGAAAATCCGGGCATATTCGCACGAGCCGCTGCGTGGACAAAACCGCGCTCCCGGACAATCCGCACGGCACCAGGATGCGCGCAAAGCCGCGCCCAATCCGCCTCGCAAGGTGTTCCCAATCGTCCCGGGAGGAAAGTGCAGCGAATCCGCGGCCGCAAGCGTAACCTTCAGCGGGTGGCATCGAAAAATCATTGCCGGCCGCAATCAAGGCAGAGTGAAGAGATACGCCACCATGTTATCCATGTCCTTCGACGCAAATGGATACGGCGGCATGATGCTGCCGGGCGACAATTTTTGCGGCGTTCGAAAGTGATCCGCGACCCAGGTCTCCGTCCGCCGCTCCGACAATCCATTCAACGCCGGCCCGAGCTTCATTCCTATTCCGTTTACCGCGTGGCAGCTTCCACAATGATTCTGCTCATAAAGGGCGGCGCCTTCCACCGCGAACGACGGCGTCTCGTTGAACGCATCGGCATTCTGCGGCGTCACTTTGAGCAGAAATGCCGCGAGCTGGTTCAGTTGCGCGTCGGGTAGATGAATGGGCGGCATTGCCGTGCCTGGAATCAGGTCCTTGGGATGTTTGAAATATTGGGTGAGCCACGCCGCGTTGCGGTGGGTGGCGACGTTGGCGAGGTTCGGCCCCATTCTGAGTTTGCCCTCGCCGATGGTGTGACAGCTTAGACAATTTTCCTTGCGGAAATGCTCCAGACCCGAGAGCTCGGCGGGTGAAAGCTGCATCCAATCGGTGGGCGCGGAGAAATCGATCAACGCCGCGGCGCTCTGTTTCGGCGTCGTCCGAACCGCCGCCAGCGTCAGACCGGTCCAACCGATCGCGACCAGCGCAACCACGCCCATGGCGAGTGTCCGCTGCCTTACACGCGTTAATTTCCCGCGATCGATAAACGGAATCAGGATCAACGCCAGAATAGCCAGAGCCGGCAGGACAACGGTACCGAGCACCTCGAGCGGACCTTCGAACATCTTCAGCGTTTGGAACAGAAACAGAAAATACCATTCGGGCCGGGGAATATAAGCGGTATCGGTTGGGTCGGCCAACCGCTCGAGCGGGACACGAACCGCGATTGCGAGCACGAACAAAATCGCGAAGGCGATGAACACCGCAACGGTATCTTTGAAAACCTGTTCGGGGAAGAATTTCTTGCGCGGCTTCGTTTCATCCTCTAGCGCGGGCGCGACGCCATGCTTGCGGACCAGGTAAACGTGTACCGCGATCAGCAGCGTGGTGGCCGGGGGCAACAGCAGAACGTGCATCCCGTAAAAACGCGCGAAGGTCACAACCCCGATATCGCCGACGCTGCCAAGGACCCTGCTTAGATACGCTCCCACCAGCGGAATCGTCGCCGCGATTTGGGTAGTCACAACCGTACCCCAGTACGCACGGTTATCCCACGGAAGAAGATAGCCGGTCAGACCATAAGCCAGCGTAAGCAGGAGCAGCACGACTCCGACAAGCCAAGTGGCTTCGCGCGGTTTCTTGTAAGCGCCATAAAGAAAAACCTGCACCATGTGCAGCACCACGACGACGATGATCATGCTGGCGCCCCAGTGGTGCAGCCCCCGCATGAGCCGCCCAGCGGTAACTTCCGTGAGAATATAACGCAAGCTGTTGTAAGCATCGCCCGGCGTGGCCGCGTAGTTAAAGGCAAGCAGGGCGCCGGTGAACGCCTGAATCAGGAACAGGAATACAGCCACGCTGCCGAGCACCTGATGCCAACCGCTGGAGGCCGGAATATCCTCGTAAAGAAATTTGCGGATGCCGGATTCGATGCCGGTGCGGTGGTCGAGCCAGGCGACGACCCTGCCGCGAAGTTCTCTCACGCCTTCTCCGGAGACTTGTTCCGGGATTCCGAGCCCTCGCGCAACTCGCCGAGCAGCAGCTTGTTCTTATCGATCTTAATTTCGTAGCGATCGAGCGGCCGCGGCGCGGGTCCGGAAATCACGCTGCCATCGAGCGCGAATACCGACGTGTGGCACGGGCATAGGAACTGGTGATTCGTTTCGTCCCAATGGTAGGCGCAGCCCAGATGCGTGCATTGCGGTCCGAACGCCACGACGTCGTTATCGGCCAGCTTCACCACCCACGCCGTCTTTTTCTCGCTGGTGACACGCCATCCGTCCGTCCGGTTCCTGCGGAAAACCATCTCCGCCGGAATCTTTGGCGTGAGCCGGCTGACGTCGCCGGCATCCACCCAATCGTTTTGCTTGCGCAATTTGGGCGGCAGCAAAAGATAAGCCAGGGCGGGAGCCGCCACAGCCGCGCCCATTATGGCGCCCAAGCCGTAAATGAAGCTCAGATAAAAGCGGCGTCGCGTTGAACCCGGCGCGCCGGGTTCCGTTTCAGGTGTCACGGCCATACTATAGCGTATGGCTACATTCAACAAAGTCGATCATCACATGGTAAGCACCACGTTCACCCTCGAAGGCTTTCACATCACGCGGAGTTTGGGCGTGGTGCGGGGAATTACGGTGCGGTCCCGTTCCGTTCTTGGCACGCTCGGCGCGAGTCTGCAAACCATTGTGGGCGGTAACATTTCGTTATTTTCGAATCTATGCGAGCAGACCCGGACCGCCGCTTTTGAGTTGATGCTGGAGCACGCCGCCCAATTGGGCGCAAACGCGATTGTGGGCGTGCGCTACGACGCGACGGAGATCATGCAAGGAGTCACTGAAGTGCTGTGTTATGGGACCGCGGTAGTGGTGCAGGCGGGTTAAGGAATGGATGAGACATTCGAGACTACGTGCTGCATAGCGGGTGGGGGTCCGGCCGGCGTCATGCTCGGTTTTCTCCTGGCGCGCGCGGGCGTGGCGGTGACGGTACTCGAAAAGCATCGGGATTTCTTCCGCGATTTCCGCGGCGATACGGTCCATCCTTCGACCCTCGAGGTGATGTACGAATTGGGGCTGCTGGATCGATTCCTGCAAGTACCGCACCAGGAGTTGACTTCCCTTGGTGCTGTCTTCGGAGACTTCGCTTTCGAGGCCGTCGACTTCCGGCGCGTCAACGCCCGTTGCCGGTTCATCGCACTCATGCCGCAATGGGATTTCCTGGATTTCCTTTCGGCGCGGGCGAAGAGGTTCCCCGCGTTCGACCTCCGCATGGGCCACGAGGCCGTGGATCTGCTTCGCGAAGGCGGACGGATCACTGGCGTAGTCGTCCGGGCGGGCGAAAAGACAGTGCGAATCGGGGCGGATTTGGTCGTCGCCTGCGATGGCCGCCATTCCACGGTCCGCGCGGCGGCGGGTCTGGAACCGCACGAATATGGCGTTCCGATCGATGTGCTGTGGTTCCGCATTGGCCGGCGGGCGGGCGATCCCGAACGATCGCTTGGAACCGTAAATTACGGCAAAGCGCTCGTGCTCATCAATCGCGGCGGCTATTTCCAGGCGGGTTTGATAATTCCGAAAGGCTCTTTAGAAGAATTGAAGCGCAAGGGCCTAAGCTCATTGCGGCGGGAGATTCTCCGCATCGCTCCTTACTTGGAAGACAGCGTCGAAGCGATTCAGGACTGGGAACAAATCAAGTTGCTTTCGGTTCAGATCAACCGCCTTCCGGTTTGGCACAGGCCCGGGTTGTTGTGCATCGGCGATGCCGCGCACGCGATGTCGCCCGCCGGCGGAGTCGGTGTGAATCTCGCGATTCAGGACGCGGTAGCCGCCGCAAATCTACTGGCCGCGCCGCTTCGCGCCCGGCGGTTGACGGAAGCGACTCTCGCGGCAGTACAGCGGCGGCGGGAGTTTCCCACTCGCGCAACGCAATTTGCCCAAGTTAACGCGCATAAGGGCTTCGCGCGGGTTTTTCAAAACACCGGGCCGCTGAAAGCGCCATGGCAGTTGAAAGCGGCTGTACGCATACCCGGCGTGCAGCAATTGGCGGGGAGGCTAGTAGGAATAGGCGTGCGGCCGGAACATATTGCGGGGGCGCGCCGGACTCCAGCGCGCTGGAAAACCA
>JALYXS010000158.1 GCA_030946965.1 Acidobacteriota bacterium | reverse complement strand
ACTAGAACGTGAGACGGACCGCTAACTGAAGATTCCGCCGCTCGGCAACGCCGGACGCCAGGAAGCCGTACTGCCCGGTTACGTAGTTCTGCGAACCGAGATCGGCGCTGCTTCCAACGGCCGTCAGGTTCGAGTGGTTGAAGAGGTTGTAAGCTTCCCCTCTGATTGTCAAGCTGAAACGCTCGCTGAGCTTGGTCGTCTTGTAGGCGGCCAAGTCGAGATTCCAACGGCCAGGACCGTAGAAGGCATCGCGTCCGCTCTGATTCGATGGGGGCGCCCCAAGATCCGAAGCTCCATACTGCGCGTTCGTGTACCGATCGATTTGCGACTCCGAAAAACTCAGATAGGTGAAGCTATTCGGCGCTCCCGTACTCTTCGGGCTGCTGGAGCCGGTACGCGGCACGGAGCCGATGAACGCAGCTCGGGGTGCGATGTTCTGACCGTTCGTCGAATCAAAGATGCTGAACGGACTGCCCGTCTGAGCTACAAAAATAGGAGCGACCGACCAACCGCCGAGAACCGTGTTGAACAGTCCCGCGCCATGGCGGGTTGGAACTTCCCACACACCGCTGATGCTGACACGCTGGCGAAGATCGAATTCCGCGTTGCCCTTGTCCCTTTTAGGGAAGAACGGATCTTCGTAGCCCAGAATGAACGCTCCATTATTGGAGGTCTGAAAAGCTTCCGAGAACGTCGAGCTCAAATTATCGATCGCGTGGGACCAAGTGTAATTGGCGATTAAGCTGATACCAGTATTGTGCAAATTGCGAACTACCGCTTTGGTGTTCAGAGAGTGGTAACGCGAGAACCCGAAGTCGCCACGCCGGTTGATCCCCGTGAATTGCGGGTTCAGGTATGAGGTGCAGGCGCCCGGAGTACAGGGAATGCCCAGGTACACGTTTCCGAAGCCGGCCCGGTTCAGGTTCTGAATGTCATACAAGCCCGTTCCGGCGGAGCCGGAGTAGGAAGCCGAGAGCACGATGCTATTGGCAAACTGATGTTCGAGGGCGGCGCTCCATGAATTGATTTTCGCGGTCTTGATGTTCGGATCGAGATTCCGGATGCTGGCGGGCGGCAGCCCAACCGTTCCGGAATTGCCGCTAAAGAAACCAAGATTGTTGCTACTTATGGGAAGCGACTTCACATCGATTCCATTCGTGATGTTCACAGTTTCATAATTGGGAGGATTTTGAATGGCATTGAACGTCACGTTGCCGAAATTGCGCTCATAGCTAAGCCCGTAGCCGCCGCGGAAACTGGTTTTCCCATCTCCGAATATATCCCACGCAAAACCAACGCGCGGTCCGAAGTCTCCGTAGTCCGGTTTCCAGAGACCGCCAACCGGGCTGAGCGGGGCAAGAAGTTCGCGGCCACTGGCAATCCCCGGTGCACGCTGGGGTCCGGGACCCGTATAACCGCCAACCGGCCCGTCATAGAAGTTGGCGTCGAGGTTGGGATTGGCGTTATGCTGTACGCCAAAATACTCATAGCGCAGACCGATGTTAATGGTGAACCTAGGCGTAACTTTCCAGGAATCCTGAGCGTAAAACGCGAATTCATGGTACCGGTTGCTGCGGCTAAAATTCGGCTGCGTAGCCGGCAAGTTGATGGAACAGTCGGGTGTGGGAGCAGTCCGGAACGTCGGACCACACGGAAGTTTTCCTTGAGGATAGATCGCAACGTTCTGGCGATAAAGCTGACCTGCCAAAAGGTTGTCGATTGCCGGGCCGAGCGCCGACTTACTCAAAGAGTCCACTGCCGTTTCGTATGCGCCGAAGGTTCTGTTGTCGCGGAGGTGGACATAAGAACCGCCATACCGTATGGAATGGTTTCCGGTTGTATAGCTGAAATCCTGATATGTCTGGAAGAAATTCTGGGGACCGCCGAACGGTACGGCATTGCCTGGAGCAAACGGGAGATAGCCCGGCAATGCGAAGGGCGTGCCAAACAACGGAGAACTGCCAGTCGGATTAATGTACAAGCCTGGGACGACACCGGCGGTTCCGAGGGGCTGCTGATTATTGAACCGGTTGAAGTCGAATTTCGGCTGCCATACCGAGCGCGCCGAAAAAGAGTGAATCATCGAAACAAGAACGCTGTTGTTGAATAGGGTCTGCCCGGTATTGTAGCCGTTATATGGGCTGTTACTGTTGGTTCCAATGGAATCGCCTTCGCTGTAGAGGGCGTAGCGGCCATAAATCTGGGTTCTATCGCTCAAATTGTAATCGATTCGCCCAACAATGTTGTATGTGTTCTGAGGAGAGCCGCCGCCTGCGTCGAAAGGAACGCTATAACCTACCTTGCTGAACAGGGGAAGACTGCGAGAAAGGCCGGTGCAAAATCCTAGGGTGGCGCCTTTACAAGGATCGCTTCCCAATGCGATCAAATCGTTCCGGCTATAAGTCTGCAGGGTCTGGGCATTGGAGGCCAGCTTGCCGTATGCATTAAAAAAACCTTGCGTATTCGCAGCCGAGGCGGCAAGTAGTTGGGGTGTTGGCACGAAAGCAGTCTGCGTTGAGGCGCTCCGAATCCGCGTCCACTCGACGTTGTTGAAGAAAAACAGCTTGTTGCGAAACTTCGGCAGAACCGGGCCGCCAACGGAGTAGCCAAACTGGTTCCGAGTAAAGACGGACTTATCAAGGCCATTCGCGTTATTGTCAAAGCTGTTCGAAGAAAGCGCCGAAACGCGATTATACTCATAGGCGCTTCCGTGGTAATCGTTACCGCCCGACTTCGTCACGACGTTTACCACGCCGCCTCCGGCACGGCCGTACTCGGCCGTAAAATCGCTCGTGAGAATGCTGTACTCCTGCACGGAATCGAGCGGAACTTTTTGTCCCGCGCCAGTGGCAAACTCGTCATTGTTTGCCGTGCCATCAAGCAGGACACCCGTCGAAGCCGCCCGCTGGCCGTTGATTGCATATCCAACGCCCCGGCCATTGCCGTCGCCGTTCGAAACGTTTCCAGCGATCGCGACGAAATCATATGGATTGCGCGTCAGCGAGGGCAGATTCTGAATTTCTTTCTCTGTCACCGTGGTGGAGAGCGTCTGCGTTTCAGTATTCACCGCGGTTGACGTCTCGGTAACTTGAACGGTCTGTGTCTCCGACCCGATCGCAAGCCTGACATCAAGTGCTACCGCAGAGCCTACCGTTACGACCGCCCGCTGCTTGAAGGTGGTGAAGCCCGGAACCGTGGCCGTCAATTCATACTCTTCAGGAAGAAGGTTCGTAAAAGAATAATTCCCAGTTGTCGTCGAAGTACTGTTACGAATCGCGCCGGACTTCGTCGAACGAAGTGTCAGGTTCGCGCCAGCGATGGCGGCGCCGGATTGATCGAGAACAGCTCCCGTGATTTGACCCGTTTCGGTTTGCGCGAGCGCCAGCGAGGCGCAAAGGCAAAAGCTGGCCAAAACGGAGAGGATACGTCTGTTTTTTGGCATAAGTATTATCGTTTTCTCCAAGTAACGCTAACGGCAACTGAGCGGCCATTAGGCTACGGTAATAAACCTTTTGCTTACCGTAAGTTAAAAGGAAGAGAACGAAAAGAAAAATTCCAATAGCGGGATAGCGGGGCAGGGGAAGACAAAAACATATTAAAAACGGGAGAGCCGGGCGGCCTTCACTACCCGGCTCTATGTCGTATCGAGAGGTTAAAAAATCAGACGCGCCCCGATGCGAATGGTCCTGAAATCCTGGTACGCGCCGAAGTTCGGGTTTGTGGCGGCAAAGGCGCTGCTCAAAGTGGGTCCAGGTCCGCCCCCAGTGCGATAGCTCGCGCCGGGCAACCCGTA
>JALYXS010000520.1 GCA_030946965.1 Acidobacteriota bacterium | reverse complement strand
GCCGAAGCTTGCCCTAGGCCCACATCCTCGTTTGTGGTGAAATGCTTTCTCTCTAGATCTGGTCTGGTTATCCGGCTTGCTACGGCTTCGCACAACTGAAGTTCGCCGCATCGTCGATGCTGCCGCGGCCCTTGTACCTTGCAACCTCCGGGTACGCGCATAAAGGGCACGTTGCCCTGCAAGGTTGCGGTTCCAGATAGGAATTCTGTTCGCCTACCGCGCCTGACCAAGTCCTTGGGACCGCTCAGAACAAAGGAGTCGGCGCGGAACACTTTCGCCCGAAATTGTTCCCCGGAACCTATCTGCACCAGAACCCCTCGGCGTAACTGGTGCGGCCACAGCGCAGGTGACGGGACGAGAGGCGATTTGCGACGCCTGATTGCTCTAACTAATATCCGCGAGTCGAAACCGCATAGTCATGAACCGTCGGGAGCGGCCTCGGACTGAGAACGCCGGGGGGGGTAAAACCGTACCGCACAAACGATCGGGGCGCTTGCAAGCGCGCTGTCGATGCTGCGCAACGTGAAGCCCAGCGGCGGAAGTGGCTTCTGTTTGTTCTGATGAGTCGAAACTATTCTTTACGCTGCGGCAAGACGCATCTCAATTGACGGTGTGGCACCGAAGCGGGACTACGCCAGGATGTCTCGCACGACTTCCCCATAGACATCGGTCAACCGGAAATCGCGACCCGCGTACCGATAAGTCAGCCTCGTATGGTCGATGCCCATCTGATTCAGCATCGTCGCGTGCAGGTCGTGGATCGATACGCCGTTCTCCACGGCCTTGAAGCCGAAATCGTCGGTCTCTCCGTATGTCATTCCGCCCTTCACGCCGCCACCGGCCATCCACATGGTGAAGCCGTAGGGATTGTGATCCCGGCCATCCCCGCTCTCGGATACCGGCGTGCGGCCAAATTCTCCGCCCCACACCACCAGCGTCTCGTCCAGCAATCCGCGCTGTTTTAAATCTCTGATCAGCGCCGCCGAGGCTTTATCCATGTCGGGGCACCGTTCTGTCAGATTCTTATTAATATGCGAGTGATCGTCCCATGGCTGCCCGGGACCGTAGTAGACGTGCACGGTGCGGACACCGCGTTCCACCAGCCGCCTCGCGAGCAAGCACCCATGGGCAAACGGAGTATCGCCGTATTCCTTGCGAACCGCCTCCGATTCCTTGTTGATATCGAAGACATCCGTCGCTTCAAACTGCATGGTGTAAGCCGTTTCCATCGATCGGATGCGACCTTCCAGATATTCGTCCTGCCCGAACCGCTCCTCATGCCCGCGGTTCATCGATTGAATCAAATCCAGTTGCCGCCGTTGCGTGTCCTTATCGAGATCCTTATTTTGCAGATAACGGATCATTTTATCCGGAGCAGTCACCGAGTCGTCGAAGCTCGTCCCCTGGTGCTGCGAGGGCAGGAAGCCGGCGCGCGCTAACCCGCCGCCGGTGTTCTGGCCGGGGCCCAGCACGACGAAACCCGGCAAATCTTTGTTTTCGGTGCCCAATCCATACGAAATCCACGAACCCATGGAAGGGCGGGTCGCCGCGATGTTTCCCGTATGAAATAAGCTGCGCGCGGGCGTGTGCGTAGGGTTGAACGTATACATCGACTTGATCACGCAAATGTCGTCGATCGTCGAAGCGAGGTTTGGCAGCAGGCTGCTGACATGAACGCCACCCCGCCCGTATTGTTTAAACTCAAACGGCGATGGCAGCAAGCCGCCCGTGGTGCGTTCCGTGCGCAGATCGACCGAAGGGGGCCGCTGTCCCTGATATTTCAGTAACGTGGGCTTGGGATCGAACATGTCCAGTTGGGAGGGGCCGCCCACCATGAAAAGCACGATGTTGTGCTTGGCCTTCGCGGGGAAATTCGGAAATTTGGGAGTGGCCGGGCCGATCACCGGAGCCGCCCGCAGTTGCCCTTCCGCGAGCATACTCGCCAAGCCGAGGGAACCGAGCCCACCCGATAAAGACGCGATCCAGTCACGTCGCGAAATTTTGTTCGTTTTGTTAATCGATGTCATGGCCAGAAAATTACCTCGTTCGATGCCAGTAACGCCTGCGCGAATTGCGCCGGCGTTCCTTTGTCCAGATAACTGAGAGCTGTATCCAATTCCTTGGGTGTCGGATTGCGGTCCAGCGCGTCCCGATACATGTCGCGGATTTTACTCGATAAGTCCGGCGCGGTATCGACGCGCTTCACCAGATCGGCCGCGCGCTCCTGCAGGAAGGGGCTGTTCATAACGAATAACTGCTGCAAAGGCGAAGTCGTGAGTTCGCGCTGGGGAGCGGTCATCATGGGATCGGGAAAATCGTAGAGCGACAGAATCGTATTCAGCCGGCCGCGGCTGACGCGCCCGTAAACCGTCCGGAAATGATTCTCGGGCGCGTCCAGATCGAACGATAACCCAGGCATCTTGTCCTCCAGGTCGCCCGATACTTGAAGCAGATTGTCGCGATACGCCTCAATGTCGAGCCGCCGCGGGTTCATGCGCCAGATCAAGCTGTTAGCGGGATCGGTCGCAAGGCCATCGGCGCGCGGATGGCTCGCCTGCCGGTACGCGGCCGAGAGCATAATTTCGCGATGGAGCCATTTGAGCGAGAAACCGTTGGCGATAAAACGCGCCGTCAGGTCCGTGAGCAATTCCGGATGAGTGGGCTTGTCTCCCTGGACGCCGAAGTCGCTTTCAGTCGCGACCAGCGGCTTACCGAAATGCCAGCCCCAGACACGGTTCACGATGACGCGCGCCGCCAGCGGGCCGCTTTGGGTGAAAATGTCGTTCGCGAACTCGAGCCGGCCCGAACCCTGCTTGAAAGTGGTATCGCCATTCGAGAGCACGGTCAGGAATTGCCGCGGTACCACCGCGCCCGGTGCGGCCACATTCGCATGCGGAAGAATATGCATGTCACGCGCTACACCGGGCCTGATGTCGATTTTCGTCAGATCCGGATCGCTGCCATCAATCCAGATTCCGGCGTCGAATACCGATTGCGTGAAAGGAAGATCGGAAGCCCCTGGGCGGCGCCGTCTCAAGGCTGTGGGGGGCAGCACCGGAGCGACTGAGTTTGCCGTCGCCGTCGCGGGGGGAGCGGAAGGCCTGATCCGGGGCATTCTTGCTTGGCTATCGAGATATGCCCACAGCTCCGGATGGCTCGCCTTCAGGAATTCCATCGAGTCGCGAAGCTTCAACATTTCCTGCGTGAACCGCGCGGATTTTTTCGCCGCCTCTTCCGGCTTACTGCCAGGCTCGCCATTCATGAGGTTCGCCAGGTAGCTCAGATAAAAAAGCCGCTGGGACGTATACATGAACTTTTGCTCGGTCTCTTTATCGAGATCCGCCAGGGGGCGGGGCGCGGCCGTAGTGGAGGCAAACACGCCCGCCATCGCATAATAATCCTTCGTCAGGATCGGGTCGAACTTGTGGTCGTGGCAGCGCGCGCAACTTACTGTCAGCGCCAGCAGCCCGCGCGAAACGGCGTCCACGCGCTCATCCCAGGCGTCGGTGAAGAGCGTTTCCGTCACGTCTTTGGACAGTCGCAGGTCCGTGTGATAGATCGGCGCGGCGCCTAAATAC
>JALYXS010000462.1 GCA_030946965.1 Acidobacteriota bacterium | reverse complement strand
GCTATTGCCGGGATGCCGGCAGCACGATGGAGCTTTCCTGCAACTGCGGCCACCCCGGCTGCTCCATGAGTTCCTAGCACTCATGTGGCGCACGCACTTTTGCGTGCGCCACATTGCTATTTTTTCTCTCCTCCTCATACGCCGCCGATTCCGCCGAAATCAAGCGCCTGATCGATGCGTACATGATCGTCGATCGCAACGCCGCCGACCCCGTCTCTCCCGATCAAGCTTTCTATCAAGGCGCGATTCCCGGTCTGCTACGCCACCTCGACCCGCACTCCGTCTTTTTCGATCCCGGCCAGTTCGAGCAGCTCCAACAAATGCAAAACTCGACCAGCAAGGGCTTCGGGACAGTCGTTTCGGTTCTGCCGGGACGCGTAATCGTATTGCAGGCGCTGCCCGGCACGCCGTCGTCGAAATCCGGAATCTCGCCCGGCGATGAAATCCTGGCCGTCAACAATATCCGTTTGGACCGCCTGGACCTCGATCAACTGGTGTCCCTTTTAGGGCAATCGAAGCAGCAACCGGCGCGGCTCGATGTGCGCCGTCCCGGCAATGCGCGCATGCTGCAATTCACGCTCACGCCCGAAGCGATGCAAGCCCCCAGCGTCGAACGCGCCTTTTCGCCGCGGCCCGGAATCGGATATCTTCGCGTGGCCAGCTTCGACGGGAAGACGGGAAGCGAGATCAAGCGAGGAATCGAAGAACTTGGCGGGGCGAACCTGAAAGGTTTGATTATCGATCTTCGCAACAACCCCGGCGGCCTGGTAACCGCCGCTCTCGAGACCGCCGCTCTGTTCCTGCAACCGGGCCAGACGATCTTGACGATTCGCGGGCGTCACGTAGAGGAGAAAGTGGAGAAGGTGGCGAAGACCGCTCAACCGTACGAATTTCCGGTTGCCGTGCTGATCAACGGCAAAAGCGCGAGCGCGGCGGAAATTGTCGCCGGAGCGTTGCAGGATCACGATCGCGGAACCATCGTCGGGGAACCGAGCTATGGGAAGGGGTTGGTGGAAACGGTGTTCCCGCTATCCGAAAACACCGGCTTGGCCTTGACTACGGCGCTCTATTACACGCCGAGCGGCCGGTCGATTCAGAAGCCGCTCGACGCGGAACAGTTCGCGCTAGCCGCAACGGCGGCTCACCCAAACGCGAGATCGGATTTCAAGACCGGCAGCGGCCGCGCGCTGAAGGGAGGCGGCGGAATTGTTCCCGATTTCGAGGTTTATCCGGACGAGCCGTCGCGTTTGCGCATGGTTCTCGATGCGTCGGGATCTTTCACGTCGTTTGCGACGGAGTATTTGAAGCAGCATGAAGTCAAGCCGGATTTTGAAGTAACGCCGGAGTTGCTCGACCGGTTCCAGGAGTATCTTTCTGGCCGGCAAATACAGCCGGGCGTGAGCGAGTGGTCGAGAGATCGCGATTTCATTCAAAGCCGGCTGAAGGCGGAGATTTTCAATCAATCGCTCGGGGTGGCGAAGGGCGACGAAGTGGAAGCGCAGCGCGATCCGGCAATAAAGAAAGCACTTGAACTTTTGTCAAAATGAAATTTCGTAAGCAATCGCTCCCTTACGGTCGCGGTTCTGTAATTCGTGGCGCTGTAATTTTATTTTTTGCGCTTGCCGGAGTGGCGTTTGGACAATCGTTCTCCGCATCGCCAAATCTCGACGCGGTTATCGAGCAGGCCATTCAAACGCACCGCATTCCCGGCGCTGTCCTACTGGTGGGCCATCAAGGCGTAATTATTCATCGCAAAGCATATGGCAGCCGAGCGCTCGTCCCCGCGCCCGAGCGCATGACTATCGACACGATCTTCGACTGCGCCTCGCTCACCAAAGTGATCGCTACGACCAGCGGGATGATGAAGCTGTTCGAGCAGGGCAAAATCCGCATCGCCGACAAGGTCACCGATTATTTACCTGAGTTCCAGGGTGGCAAGAGCGACATCACGATCGCCAATTTGATGACGCACTACTCCGGCCTCCGTCCCGATCTCGATTTGCAGCCGCCATGGAGCGGTTACGATACCGGGATCCAAATGGCCCTGCGCGATCCGCCGGCTGGACCCCCGGGCGTGCGCTTCGTTTATAGCGATATCAATTTCATTCTGCTGGGCGAAATTGTCCGGCGGCTGAGTGGAGAATCGGAACCGGAATTCCTGCGGCAAATTCTCTTCGAGCCACTAGCGATGCACGATACGATGTTCAATCCGCCCGCGTCTCTGCGGCCGCGCATCGCGCCGACGGAGGAATTGAAAACGGGCGACGTGCTGCGCGGAGTGGTGCACGATCCAACATCGCGCAACATGGGCGGCGTCGCGGGCCATGCCGGCCTGTTCTCCACCGCCGACGACCTGAGCCGCTTCTGCCAGACGATGCTCGACAAGGGCGAGCACGACGGTCTCCGTTTATTTAGCCCGCTCACCATCGACAAGTTCACATCGCCCAACAGTCCGCCCGGGCAGCGGGCCGTGCGGGGGCTGGGCTGGGATATCGATTCGCCGTTCTCGGGAGAACGCGGCGAGCTGTTTCCGATAGGGTCCTACGGCCACACCGGTTTCACTGGCACTTCGCTATGGATGGATCCGGCATCGGACACATTTGTGATCCTGTTGACGAACTCGGTGCATCCGCATCTGCGCCCCTCGATCACGTCGCTGCGCGGGCGGGTGGCCACCATAGTCGCCGCCGCGGTCGGGACCGAGGCGCCCATCACTCTCGCGAGACCCCCGGCGCAAACGGGGCTGGACGTTTTGGTGGAACAGCGATTCCGTCCGCTGGCCGGCAAGCGCATCGGCCTGATCACCAATCATACCGGCGTCGATCGCGAGGGCAAGCGGAATGTCGATCGAATGATCGCGGCCGGAATGAAAGTGACCGCGCTGTTCTCGCCCGAGCACGGGATCTCGGGAGTGGAGGACAAGGAGAATGTCGGAAGCACGCGCGATACGGCGACGGGCATTCGGGTGTGGAGTTTGTATGAGGGCAAGAACCGGCGCCCCACTGCCGAGATGCTCAACGGAGTGGACGTGCTGGTTTTCGATATCGCCGATGTGGGCGCGCGCTTTTACACCTACGTGTCCACGATGGCTTATGCGATGGAGGAAGCCGCGCGGGCGCATATTCCGTTCTACGTGCTCGACCGGCCAAACCCGATTACGGGAACGCATGTGGAAGGCCCGATGCTCGATCACGACAAGCTTTCGTTCGTGGGTTATTTCCCGATCCCGTTGCGGCACGGAATGACCGTGGGGGAGTTGGCGCGAATGTTCAACGGGGAAAACCATATCGGCGCGGATCTAAAAGTAATTCCCGTCGAGGGTTGGCAGCGGGGAGAGTGGTTCGATGCGACGGCGCTGCCGTGGATCGATCCTTCGCCCAATATCCATAGCTTGACCGAAGCGCTGCTGTATCCGGGAATTGGGATGCTCGAGTATTCGACGAACTACTCGGTGGGGCGCGGCACCGATTCGCCGTTCGAAATAATTGGCGCGGACTTCATCCACGGCCGCCAGCTTGCCGCTTACCTGAACGCGCGCGCGATTCCAGGCGTGCGCGTGTATCCCACGCGGTTTCAGCCCGCGTCGTCGCACTTCGCCGGGAAGACGATCGAGGGCGTGCGGTTCCTGATCGAGAATCGCAATGTGTTCGACTCGTCGCGGCTCGGGCTCGAATTGGCGGC
>JALYXS010000445.1 GCA_030946965.1 Acidobacteriota bacterium | reverse complement strand
GCACCGCAACGCCGTAGCTCACGTTAACCGAATTCCCTTCGCCGAATCTGTATCCAACCATGTCGAACTTGGCCCAAAGCGCTTCGCCCGGCCGGTACGCGGCTGTCTTCATCGGGGTAGCGTCGTCTTCCGCGCGGTAGAATCCGAAGTTAGCCACCGAGAGCGCCGGGCTGGACGGCACTTCGTGGCCGCTTACGGAAAATGAAAGGTCTTGCGAAGCCGTATCGCGGTCCAGGTCGTCGGCCACCCGAATGCCGATCCGGTATTTGCCCGGAGGCGCAATCGCCGGGATCAAGATCGCGTGGCGAACCTTGGGTTTCCAGTTCTTGTCTTCGGGAGATAAACTGGCATCCACGTTCGATTCGACGCTTTCGACAATCTTGGTCCCCTTGGGATCTACCGCCTCGATCTTGTAGGAAATATGAACCTTCTGATCGGGCGAGACGCGAAATCCGTCAACCTGAAAACTTACATAGATTGTTTCCCCGGCGACGAAGTTCGTATCCGGCGAAGCGGCCGGACCATCCTCTATCTGATGAATGCCCGCGTTCACGATCTTCAGCGGGTTCGCCAACAGTCCCGTCGCAAGCAGGGCCCCTAATCCGGCAACGCGCAGGCTAAGGACGGTCCGATGCCGGCGGAATCGCCGGGGTCTGAATTGTGAAATTAAGCGGAATATCGACATAAGCAAATCGCTCGTCGCTCTCGTCGCCCACCCGCAGGCGGTAATGCCGGGGCGGCACGTCGAAAGCTATATTTCCATTCTCGCTGTCGGCGGGGCGAATTTTGCGCACGATACCCATCCAGTTCGGCACGCCGTCCCCGTTGGTCATCTCATTGTAGGATTGCCCGCTATCGTCGAGCAGCGTCAAGGTGGGAACGGTCGCGTCGGACCGGCCGCCATTCACGATGTTTACGCGGACCAGAAAGAAGCGGTTGACGGGCAACCGCGAATTCGCGCCTTCTCCCAGGCTCGCGAGCCATTGCGTGTCGAAGGCGTTGTAACTGAGGGAGCCGGCTTGCACTTTTTCGCCAAGATGTACCGTTCGGACGTCCATGGCTTTTTGAGCGCAACTGGATAACACCAGAGCCGCGGCCAGCAAAGACAGGCTAAACGAAAGACTGGGGATAAGCATACCGGATTGTACGCCAACCCACGCCGCTACTGGGGGTTTTTCATCATCTTTTCGAATTTGCGCTTCTGGTCGTCGTTCAGGATTTGCAGCACGCGCGTCTTCCCGTCGGCCAGGACATTGTCGTAATATTTCGAAAAGTCGTCAAGCACCGTCACCAATTTCTTTGTCTGGTCGTCCGTTAAGTCCAGGTCGCGCTTCCACTTTTCCAGTTCGACCTTTTTTGGACGACGGGATAAATCGACGGTGTGATGCGGATCGATCGCGAAGTTCATGATCAGCGCGCCCGCCATTGCGCCGCACAGGAAAACGGAAACGAGAGTCGCCGCCAGCGTCACTTTCGCGTTATGCGCCAGCACGGCGGTAGCGGGCATGACCACTCCTAGTGTTCGAAACTGGCGAGCGTCACCAGTATTTGACCGCGGTCGTTCGAATCGTCATGCGGCATCGAAGTATCGTGTTGAGCCATGATGACGGACGGACTTTGGGGAGCGGGATATCCGCTTTCCCGCGATACCAGATAGGATCCCAGAACGGCGAGCGTCAGCAGCGAAGAGAACACCACGCGACGCGCCAAACCGGGATCGAAAGAGAAAACGTTCCAGAACGATTCGTTTCGCCGGCTCTCAATTAGTTGAGTAACACGATAGTGGAAGCCCGGCGCAATTTCAACTGGAGCGTCGGAGCGTAAATCCGAGCGCAACGAGGAGAACAGCCCGGAGACCTCTTGCATCTCCACCACCTCCGCGCGGCAACCGGCGCACTCGGCGAGATGCGCATGGAAGGCACGCGACGCCGTGCAATCCGGCGATCCGGCTAAATAGTCTTCCAGCTCATTTTCGATTACACGGTGCATATTGTCCTCAATTCGGCCCTCAATTCGCTACCAAACCCGGCGCCCGATCCAATTTCTGTGAAGCTTTCACCAGCTTCTGGCGAGCGCGAAACAATTTGACCTTGATCGTATTCTCGTTCATTCCAAGCCGCTCGGCCAACTCCTCGACGGAGTAACCTTCCACTTCCTTCAGCATAAGCAGCGTGCGCTCTTCTTCCGAAACGCGCGTCATAAGCTTCAGCACGTAATCGCGCCGCGCCAGTGTAGAATCGGCGGGAGGCTGCCGGTCGACGGCAGGCTCGGTATTCTCCACGCGGCGAACCTCATCCTCGCTCATGTCGCTCTCGTAAACCAGCTTCCTAACCTTCTTCTTCCGAAGGTAATCGAAGCACTCGTTCACCGTGATTTTGTAAATCCACGTGATCAGAGAGCTGCGGAAATCGAAATTACGGATCGAGAAATAAACTTTGGTGAAGACTTGCTGCGCGATATCTTCCACGTCGTTGCGATGCCGCACAATCCCGTGGATGATCGAGAATACCTTCGATTGATACTTTTCGACGATTTCCCGGAACGCGGCTTCTTCGCCCGCTTGAGCGCGGCGCACCAAAGCGCCTTCCTGGGTGTTCTGATAATCCACTCTGGTCTTGGTTGCAACCCTACTTGCGGGTAAGGAGTTTCCGAATACAGGAAGCGGAAGAGCGCCAGTGAGTGTTCCCATACACCGTCTCTGACGCGCCACGCGCGTGGGCGGTTACAAGCGGCCCATTCCTAATCCCGTCCTTTTGGAAGATAGCAGATTGGGCAAACGTCCGGTATAATAATGACGAAAGCCCGAAAGGGGAAAATTTCTATGGTGCAACTAACAGAAACAGCGGTTTCGAAAGTGCGAGAGATTCTGGCGTCTCAGGAGCCTCGTCCGGCCGGGCTGAGGATTGCGGTTGTCGGCGGCGGATGCTCAGGATTCAGCTATTCGATGGCATTCGAAAACCAGCCGAACATGCT
>JALYXS010000416.1 GCA_030946965.1 Acidobacteriota bacterium | reverse complement strand
CTTAACTGGAGTGGCGAGGCGTCCCCGTAGTTGAACTGCCACATCCTTCAATCGTCTTCGCGCCAATAGCTCCAACTGGCCAGCGTAATCAGACATACAAATTTTTTGAACATTCACAAAGAAATTCCGTCAAAGCTCTTGACTCTAAGGCGTAAACAATCCAAAATCGACCAGATACGACAAGCTTTGTCTATGAGGCGCTTGGCGTCAAAACGGAGAATCTAGAATGAAAAATCGATCGAGAGGGGCGCTACTCACTATGGCGCTGTCAGTATTTTTGCCTTCGGCTGCTCATGCCAGCTTTCTTACGGGAACAACCCCTACCTTTGCCGGTGGCCCATCGGTTTTACCTGGGAACGCATCTGGGAACGCGGCTGGCGCCTTATTGGCATCTAATGCCGCGCCATACTCGTTTGCGACAACGGGTGGCACGACTAGCGGCACTTTGACTAGCGCGGTTTTCAGGAATCCCAGCGGAACATTGGACTTTTATTACCAAGTTGCGAATTCGGGTAGCTCCGCTAGCGCGATTGCCCGCGAATCGAACACCAGCTTCACCGGCTTCGCAACGCAAACTGGTTTTCGCACGGACGGAGGCAGCGTAGCTGGATCGCTCTTCCAGAACGGCACAGTTCCGCCAGTCACCGCGGATAGCACCGGCAATGTTGTCGGTTTCTCGTTCACCCCGCCAAGCTCAGCCAAGATTACGCCGGGCGCGGTCTCCAGCGTACTCGTGGTCAGCACCCTCGCGACCTCCTTTACCCTCGGCAACGCCGCCGTCATCGACGGTGGGACTCAGACTGTCAGCGCGTTTCAGCCGACGTCTAGCATACCGGAGCCGGTTTCCATGATGTTGATGGGTACTGGTCTTCTGGCGCTCGCCGGTGTTCGCCGCTTCAAGAAGTCGGCGTAATTACCTTCATCGAAGTTACTGTTACGCCTCGCCGCTCATCGAAGAGCGGGGAGGCGTTTTTGTTTGTCATCGGTTATTACGAATTAACAACATTTTTCGCATTCCCATCAAGAAATGCCGCGACGTTTTGGGTGGCGACTTCTATTAGGCGTGTTCGCGCTTCCTTTGTGGCCCAAGCGATATGGGGCGTGATGAGGCAGTTTTTCGCGGTAAACAACGGGTTTGCCGGTAGCGGCGGCTCTACCGAGAGAACATCCAAAGCCGCCCCGGCAAGCCGGTTTTCGTTTAGTGCTTCCGCAAGATCGCGATCGACCACCAGCGCCCCACGCGACGTGTTGATGAAAAAGGCGCTAGGCTTCATGCCGCGCAGGCGTTCTGCGTCGATCAGGCCTTTCGTTTCAGGAAGCGACGGGCAATGCAGGGTTACCGCGTCGGACAGCGCTAACAAATCGCCAATCGAGGCCCACTGAAATCCCGAATCATCCGGTGGCTTGTTGGGCCATTCGTCGTTCGCGACTACCCGCATGTTCATTGCATCCGCGATACGCGCCACTTGACGGCCGATGCGGCCGAAACCCACGATCCCCATGGTCTTTCCGGCGAGCTCGACGAGCGGTGTTTTTGAAAAGGACCAATCTGGATTCGCGGACCATTCCCCCGCGCGCACGGCGTCGCTGTGAATGGGAATGTGATGGCACATTTCGAGCAGCAGCGCAAAGACGAATTGCGCCACCGAATCGGTGCCGTATGCCGGGATATTCGTGACGGCAATTCCAAGTTCCCTCGCCGCGCGGACATCGACGTTGTCGTAGCCCGTCGCAAGGACGCCGATATAACGCAGCGTGCCGAGCTGGCGCAAGCTTTCAGCGGTGAGCGGAGTTTTGGCGGTCAAAACGATCGAGGCTCCGCGCGCTCTCTCTACAATGAGATCGCGATCGGTCCGGTCGTGGACCGTGAGCGCCGTGAGTTGTTCGAGGCCGCTCCAGGAGAGGTCGCCGGGGTTGAGAGCGTAACCGTCGAGTACTACGCTTTTCATTTCGATGAGTCTAACAGGCCGCTAGTAAGCCCAGCGCCAGAGGCTGGCTCCCACGGTGTAGCCGGCGCCCACCGCCGCGTACAGCACCAGGTCGCCCTTCTTCAACCGGCCGTCCTGGACTGCATCGCGTGTCGCCAGCGGAATCGTTCCCGCCGTCGTGTTCCCGTACTTATCGATGTTGATCACCACGCGATCGAGCGGTAGTCCGAGCCGCTCGGCCGTCGCCACGATAATGCGGCGATTGGCCTGGTGGGGAATCATCAAGGCGAGATCGTTCGCCGTCAGGCCATTGCGGGCCAGCACCTTCCCGCAGACCTCTTGCATCTTCCGAACGGCGTACTTAAAAATCTGCTGCCCTTCCTGATGCACGTAATGCTGGCGCTTGTCCACGGTTTCATGGCTCGCGGGAAGGCGGCTGCCGCCCGCCGGCTGCTTCAGGCAATCGGCGCCCGATCCATCAATCTCCCCGACGAAGTCGATGAAACCGAGTTCCTGCTCATCGTCGGCGGCCGGCTCGATCAACATCGCGCCCGCGCCATCGCCAAACAGGACGCAGGTGGACCGGTCCTCATAATCGATGATCCGGCTCATGGTGTCGGCGCCAATTACGAGAACCTTCTCGTGAGTACCGCAGGCCACCAGGTGCGCTCCAGCGGTCAATCCGTAAATGAAACCCGAGCAGGCGGCAACCAGATCGAAGCCCCAGGCTTTTGTCGCGCCGATCTGGTTCTGGACCAGACAGGCGGTCGCCGGAAACAGCATGTCCGGAGTCACCGTGCAAACCAGAATTGCATCGAGCTCGGACGCGGGAATGCCGCGTTGCGCGAGGGCTGCCCGCGCGGCTTCGCAGGCCAGATCCGAGGTTGCCATATCCGGGGCCGCAATATGCCGCTCTTCAATTCCCGTGCGATCGAGAATCCACTGGTTGTTGGTCTTCACGAGCTTTTCAAGATCGAAGTTGTTGAGCACCGCGGGAGGCGTGTAGCAGCCGAGCGCGGTGATTTTAGGTTGGCGAAGTCGCATGGCGGATCGAGGCGTAATCACCTTGATATGTTAAATTCGTACGAAATGCAAGACTGTGGCTTCTTCGGTGGCCCGAACGACGATGCAATTCAAAGCGCGCTGTTTTTCGAAACGCCCGAGGAAATTTACTCGCGCGTTTTCCGTGAACTGAAACCGCGCGCGCCCCTCCCCGGAATTCAAATCGTTTACCGCCGTTTTGCGAATGCCAATAGCTCCATTCGTCTGGAAGAGGGCGCGATTCACGTTCGGGTTACGGACATGCTCGAGGGCGCGCCGGCCCCGGTAACGGAGGCGCTCGCTTATATCTTGTTGGGCAAACTTTTTCGGAAACCGATTCCTAAAATCTACCCATACCGTTACCGGCTGTACCTAAACCGCCGCGATATGCGCCGGCAAATGCAATTGATGAAGCAGACTCGCGGCCGCAAATTTATTTCCGGTCCGCAGGGGAACCTTTACAATCTGGAAGAGATTTTTGAAAAATTAAACGCCGCCTACTTTGACGGGCTGCTCGGCCGGCCACTACTCGGGTGGAGTAGAGGAGCAGCGCGCCATCTGCTAGGGCACTTCGATCCTTCGCATAACGCGATCGTAATCAGCCGCATTTTCGACAATCCGCACACTCCAGCGGTAGCCTTGGATTACGTCATGTTCCACGAAATGCTGCACCTGCGATTTCCCGTGGATCACAGCGGCGCGCGGCGGTGCATGCACACGCGCGAATTCAAAGCCGCCGAGCGCAAATTCGCGGATTTCAAGATCGCGAAAGAGATGTTGAAGAAGTTGTAGAGATTAAGCCGCGACCGAAGCGGGCTGTAATCCGGGACCTGCAGCGGCCAAAAGATCCAATTGTTGCCGCATCCCTTCGAGCGATGCGACAAGCTGCCGGACCTCGACAGTTCCCCAACCGCAGGCGTGCATCGCCAGCCGGAATTCGACTCCCGCAAGCGCCGCGGTGAAAATCAGGCGGTTGCGCAAAAGAGCTTTCGCGAGGTCGGGACGATCAATTCCAGATTGCAACATGATCAGGCGGATCGAGGCGCAGATGCGGGCGTAATCCTTGCTCAGGCAATTTAGGTAGCCGCGGAAGATCTCCCGGCGATGCGTGCGCATCTTTGCCGCCACTTTCCTTCCAACGGCAGGGTGGGACGCGAGAAAGCGGCAATCGGCTTCCTCCAGGAGTCGCTCCATGGGGCCGTAACGAGTAACCATGCGGAAATCCCCGGGAGCGATAGGCTGAAGTTCCCCTCGGGGATGCAATTTGCTCAACAGAACGGCCGAAAGGAAGCAAACGGCCAGACAGACGATAAGTGCGGCTGAAATTAATATCATGATTGCATTTCCTCTTAATTCAATAGGGGAATCGTAGCCGATTTACCGGCTAAAAGCAATCTTATTTTCGGATTACCTGCAGCAGTGTGTGGTTCATCGCGCTTAATTGTTGAAGCAATCGGTCTTCCTCGGCGGGATTGGCGCGGTGGTGGACGACAACGTTTCGCTCTTCCCCTTTACGCGTGAGGAGTAGCGCCCACGCCAGATAGCAGCACCCACTGAACGCGACGAGCAGAAGATTCGCGAAGTGGCTGATCCCGGTCGGCGAAAGAGCGTCCAAAAGAAGGGCTGCGGCATCGGTTAGGAACAAAACGCTGTATAGGAAGCAGTGGACGATAATATTGCGATGGAGTTGAATGGGATAACGGGAGAGAAAGAAAAGTGCCACCGGGATAAAAAGTACGAGGCCAAAAACGATCCCCCGCTCGATCTGGAAGTAGTAGACCCTAGTGGATATTCCGGCGTTGGAGCGCCAAGTCAGAGTCGAGCTTACAATTGCGAGGCAGATTGAAAGCGTCCACGCTGCATACATACTCCAACGGGTTACGGTGTAAATTCCCTGATATCCCTCAAAAATGAGGGAATAGAGTTCCCGTACGACGAGAATGTATAGCAGCCACATTAGCGGC
>JALYXS010000408.1 GCA_030946965.1 Acidobacteriota bacterium | reverse complement strand
TGCCGTGGGACTCGAAGGATATCCGAACACTACCTTAGTCGATGGTATGCACTTGTACTTTCCGCTCGAACCGCGCTACAGCTTTGTGCTGTCGAAATCGTTCGCCGAGGTCCTGGCGCGGCTAGCGGCGAGCGAGCGGCCGGATTTATTCACGATGCCGCGGTCCGTGGCCAAGCGGGAAAGCGGGAAGGTGTATTTCGATTATTTGCAGAATGGACAAGGCAAGACGATTGCCGCGCCGTATGTGGTTCGGGCCTATGCGGGCGCGCCCGTGGCGACTCCGCTCGCTTGGCGCGAGGTGTGTCCAGGACTACTGCCCACGCAATTCACCGTTCGAAATGCGGTGGCGAGATTCGATCGCGCCGGCGATCTGTTCGAAGGTGTTTTGAAAAAGCCGCAAACGTTGGAAGCGCCGCTGCTGAAATTGGAGAAATTGCTGCGGACGTGAGATCAGTGCTGGTGGCCATGGTGCGCATGACCTACTTCCACCGGAATCACACAACCCTTTTCCGATACCACGCAATTTATATGTTCAAATTGAACCGTCGTGTGCCGGATGCGGTAGTGGTCCGCCAGCACATGGTTGAGCCGCTGCAAAATGGAATCGCTCGCGGACGGCGGGACGTCCTCGATCAGCACATGACAACTGCACGCATGGGAACTCGATCCAATGCTCCAAATATGTAGATCGTGCACATCGAGCACGCCCTCCACCATCCGCATATCCGCAATCACCGAACGCAATTTCAACCCGCGCGGCAATCCTTCGAGCAGGATATTCAGCGACTCGCGGATGATGTCCCACGCGGTCCAAACCACCAGCGCAGCGATAACGACCGAAAGAATGGGGTCGATCCGGTTCCAGCGGGTGAAGTGAATCGCAAGGCCGCCCGCCACGATCGCCGCCGAACCCAGAAGATCCCCCAACATATGCACGAAAGCGCTGCGGACATTAATGTCGTTATGGCGCGCCATCCGCAAACCCCACATAATTCCGCCATTCAAAACGAGACCTAGCCCGGCAACTGAAATCATCAGCGTTTCCTGCACGGGTTCGGGCCGCAGGATTCTTTGGTAGCTTTCGTAGAATATCCATGCCGAAAGCACAACGAGCGCCAGCGCGTTGATGAAAGCGGCGAGCACGCCCGCGCGCTGATAGCCAAAAGTCCGGCTCTCATCGGCGGGTTTCGATTGCACGTAGAAGCCGAACCACGCAAGCAGAATCGCGAGGGCATCGGTGGCATTGTGGCCCGCGTCGGAAAGCAGCGAAAGGCTATTGGCGCGGATGCCCGCAACAACCTCCACCGCCACGAACAGGGTCGTGGCGAGTAGAGACCATAACAAGACTTTCCCGGTACCTTGCGCGTGGTGGTGCGAGTGCATCCACTACCAGTTTACTGCGGAGTTCGCTTACTGTTCTTTCCTGATAAAACGGACGTTGCCCGCTCCTTCCATCTTGGCGGGCACGTCTCTGACCGTATACCCGGCGGGAACTTGAAACAGCGATGGATCGGGGTCCGCACGAGTGATGTTACTCAGCTTGTAAATCGTTTCTCCGGCCATCGGATCCTTACGGCTGGTAAGGACGAAAGTTTGTAGAGCGGGAGAGAACCAGCGCTCGGAAACGATCTCGATGGGCTGTTCGTTCCCGATGTGACCTGCCGGAATGGTGGTTGTGGTTCGCGTCCCCTCCGCTTCGACGCCCTCGATAGTCTGTTTACCCAGCGGTTCGGTCCTGGCGCCAGACGCTTTCGACTCCGCCGTCAGCTTTTGGATCGTCACTGTCTCATCGGAAGTTTGCGCATCGGGAAGCGCTTTCATAATCCGAAGATTGCCACCGGAAGCCTTCGCTTCCGCTAGCCTCTTTTCGACCATCTGCTTTTTCATCTGGTCCTGCAGATTAAGAGCCGGCATTTTCACGGCGACCTGCGAATCGGGTTCGAGCCGGTACATTACGCCCGCAACCGTGTCGTTGATCAAGATGGTCTTGGAAACTTCCGCAAATGAGGTCTCCGTCCGAGCGCGTCCGTGTTTGTCGCGGTAAATCTTTGAAGTGGACTTGCGAATAATCCGATTCCCGTCGGCCAGAGTTTGGGTGGTTTCGGAGGTTTCATCCGCCGAGTAAGGCGCGCCTTTGACCACATTCCCGCTTGAAAAGCCGTCAGTCTGGATATATTCGAAAAATTGCGGAAATTTGGTTAACGCCGGGGGCGCCGGCATCCCGGCCGCGGGTCCCACGTATTTATATATGCGGTTCTCGCTTCCCGGCGCTTGCGCCCAGGCCGCGATGGCAAACGTCGCCGTGCTAATCATGAGTACTGCTCGTTTTTGTTTCATGTCGTTGTCTCCTTACTGGGACGCATTTATAAAACGGATTGCTCGCGCGAGACCGTCCTGACCAACGATCAGTTCGGCGTTCAGTCGATCATCGACCTTAACCCTTACAACTTCGGCGTGCTCGACGGGCGTGAGCGGGTCGGCGTACGGGATCGGATAGAATTCTGGCGCGACTTCGGCCGGTTGCGGCGGCCTACGGATACGCCGGGGCTTATGCGGCGGAATCTTCGTGGTGGCAGGGGCCTCGGGAACAGGCTCCGCTTGATGGCTGAACGGCACGGTGCGAAGAATTAGGGGGCCCGGCGTTCTCCAATTGACGGCCAGGAGGATGGCGGCGGCAGTCGCGATACCAGCCCCCATCCACGCGCGCTTCGCCATTGCCCGCCTATTGGCGCGTTTCACGAATGCTTCGAGCAAAGTCTTTTCGATCTTGGCCGGAGCCTCATGAGCTTCGTCAACCATGGCGGCGAACGCCGCCGTGAGCGCCCGTTGATTCTGAACCGGTTCGAAATCTTGGCTATTCATACCAAACACCTGGATTGCAGCTTACCTGTCAATATTGCCCGCCCGCGGTGCAATCGCGACCGGACAGTTCCGACGGCGCAACCGATCGCCGACGCCGCCTCTTCATAACTCAACTCCTGCAATTCGCACAAAACTACCGCCTCGCGATAATTGGGCGGCAGCGTCAGGATCGCCTGCCGCACCGTCTCGATGGTTTCCGGCCGCGTGAGTTCGCCCAATGGATCGTCCAGCGCAACCGGCCCCCTTGTGGTGTCCTCGATTGTGTCCCACGCGCGGTCGCGCTCCAAATGCCGGCGGACGAAGTTGCGCGCGATGCCGTAAAGATAAGCGCCGAGCGACCCGCGCCGCGCATCGAACGAGCCCGTCTCGCGCATCAGCAGCAGAAAAACTTCCTGCGTGACCTCTTCGGCGACGTGTCCGTTCCCGCTCATGTGCAGCGCGAAACGGTAAACCGCATTGTGATGCATCCGGTAGACGGCGCTGAATGCT
>JALYXS010000396.1 GCA_030946965.1 Acidobacteriota bacterium | reverse complement strand
CGCTGTGCGTCTACGACGATCTCTCGAAGCACGCGGCGTCCTATCGCGAAATTTCCCTCCTGCTACGGCGTCCGCCGGGCCGCGAGGCGTTTCCGGGCGATGTTTTCTATCTTCACAGCCGCTTGCTGGAACGCGCCGCGAAACTTTCGGATAAGCTCGGCGGCGGTTCGCTTACGGCTCTTCCCTTTATCGAAACGCAGGCCGGCGACGTTTCGGCTTACATTCCGACCAACGTCATTTCCATTACCGACGGCCAGATTTATCTCGAAGCCGATTTGTTCAATTCGAACGTGCGGCCCGCGATCAACGTCGGCCTGTCGGTTAGCCGCGTGGGCGGCAGCGCGCAAATCAAAGCCATGCGTTCGATTGCCGGAACTCTGCGTCTCGATCTCGCTCAGTATCGGGAATTAGCAGCCTTTTCGCAGTTTGGCTCGGACTTGGATAAGTCTTCGCAAGCTCAGTTGAATCGCGGCAAGCATTTAGTCGAAATCTTAAAACAGCGCCAGTATGAACCGCTGCCGGTCGATAAGCAGATTCTGATCATTTACGCCGGCACGAATGGCATTCTCGACGATATTCCGGTCGAGCAGTGCCGCGCTTTCGAAGAAGAGATGTACCGCTTCATGGATAATGCTCACCCGGCGATCCGGCAGCAGATTGTGGAGAAAAAAGCGCTCGACGACGGCTTGAAGAAAGACTTGACTGCCGCGCTGCAAGAATTCAAGGAGCGCTTCACCGCCGACCAAAAGGCTGCCGCCGGAAAAGTCGCGCATGCCTAGCCTGATCGACATCCGGCGGCGCATCCGCTCGGTCAAGAACACGCAGCAGATCACCAAGGCCATGAAAATGGTTTCGGCGGCAAAGCTGCGCCGGGCGCAAGAGCGCGTGATCGCGGCCCGCCCCTATGCCGCGCTATTGCGCGAGGTGCTGGGTAATTTGGCGGCGGCGGCCGCCTCCGATGAGCGCGCTGGATCCAGCCCGATGCTAGCGAACCGGCCGGAAAATCGCATTGAGCTCCTTTTTTTCACGAGCGATAAAGGCTTAGCCGGCGCATTTAACTCCAACTTGATTAAGGCTTCGCAGAAATTTTTCGCCGAACACGCCGGCGCGGAAATGCACCTCGTTCTTGTCGGACGCAAGGGCCGGGATTTCTACCGCAAGCGTCACGGAACCATTACCGGCGAGTACATCAACATGCTCGGGAAAATTCAGTATTCCGACGCAGCCGCAATTGCGCGAATTACGACTCAACGGTTTATCGACGGCGAAATCGATGCCGTCTACGCGCTGAACAACGATTTTAAGAGCGTCATGTCCCAGAAGCTTTCGATTGGCCGGCTTCTGCCGGTGCAGGCTCCCGAACAAACGGACAATCAGGATTACATTTTCGAGCAGCCTCCTCTAGACATGCTGGAGAGGCTGTTGCCGCGGTATCTGGAAGTGGAGGTTTATCGCGCGATGCTCGAAACTTCGGCCGCCGAGCACGCGGCGCGCATGACGGCCATGGATTCGGCTTCGTCGAACGCGGGCGACGTGATCGATACGCTTACGTTGAATATGAATCGCGTACGCCAGGCGGCCATCACCAAAGAGATTATTGAAGTGGTTAGCGGCGCGTCGGCAGCCGAGTAGGCGCCGCGCCGAAAACGAGCAAATTTTATGACTACAGCGGCACAAGCAGTAATTGGCAAGGTCGTCCAGATTTCTGGCCCGGCGGTCGATTGCGAATTTCCTGAAGGACTGATTCCCGAGGTCCACACGGCGCTACGCATCACCAGCGAGGGTTTCGATGTTCCGAACCCGATCAGCATCATCTGCGAAGTGGAACAACATATCGGCGAGGGGCGCGTCCGCACTATCGCCATGGAAGCTACCGAAGGCCTGGTTCGCGGCATGAAAGCGGAAAGCCTAGGCGTGCCTATCACGGTTCCAGTCGGCAAGGAAACGCTTGGCCGCATTCTCAACGTGATTGGACAGCCCGTGGATAACATGGGTCCGGTGAATGCGAAGGTGTTTTATCCAATTCATCGCCCCGCGCCATCTTTCGAAGATCAATCGACGAAGCTGGAAATGTTCGAGACTGGCATCAAAGTAGTCGATCTGATCGAGCCTTACGTGCGCGGCGGAAAGATTGGTTTATTTGGCGGCGCGGGCGTCGGCAAAACCGTCATTATTCAAGAGCTCATCAACAACATCGCCATGAAACACGGCGGCGTTTCGGTCTTTGCCGGCGTTGGCGAGCGAACCCGGGAAGGCAACGACCTTTGGCTTGAAATGCAGGAATCGGGCGTCATCGATCCGAAGGATTTCACAAAATCGAAGGTCGCTCTGGTCTTCGGCCAAATGACGGAACCGCCCGGGGCGCGTCTTCGCGTGGGTCTCACCGGCCTCACCGTCGCTGAATATTTCCGCGATGAAGAAGGCCAGGACGTACTGCTCTTCATCGACAATATTTTCCGCTTTACGCAGGCGGGCTCGGAGGTTTCGGCGCTCTTGGGACGCATGCCGTCGGCCGTGGGCTATCAGCCGAATTTGGCCAGTGAAATGGGCGAGTTGCAGGAGCGCATCACGTCCACCAAGAACGGCTCGATTACCTCCGTTCAGGCGATCTACGTGCCTGCCGACGATTACACCGACCCGGCGCCCGCGACGGCATTCGCGCACCTGGATGCCACCACCAACCTTTCCCGCGCCATCGCGGAGTTAGGCATTTACCCGGCGGTCGATCCGCTCGCATCCACCTCGCGCATTCTCGATCCTCGCATCATCGGCCAGGACCATTACGATGTGGCGCAGCAGGTGAAAGGCGTGTTACAGCGCTATAAAGACCTGCAGGATATTATCGCGATTCTGGGCATCGACGAGCTTTCAGACGAGGACAAACTCACCGTATCGCGCGCGCGGAAAATTCAGCGGTTTTTATCGCAGCCGTTCCATGTGGCCGAACAGTTCACCGGCCTTCCCGGCAAATACGTTAAGCTCGCGGACACTATTCGCGGGTTTAAAGAAATCGTTGCGGGCAAGCACGACGAACTCCCCGAGCAGGCGTTCTATTTGCAAGGCACGATCGAGGATGTGATCGAGAAAGCCGCCAGCCTTAAGGCCGCATAGATGGCCGATGCGGACGGCAGTTTCACACTGGAGATCGCTACACCAGAGCGCTTGATAGTGAACGAGCGCGTGACCGAGGCCCAGATACCGGGGTTCGATGGCTACATGGGCGTGCTTCCTGGACACGCCCCTCTGATTTCCGGACTGGCGAACGGGATCTTGAGCTACACAGCGGGGCAATCGACGATGTACTTGTCGGTTTATGGCGGCTTCGTGGAGATTCTGGCCGACAAAGTCCGGGTTCTGGCGGATTCCGCCGAAAAGAAGGAAGAGATCGATCTGGCGCGCGCCACGGAAGAGTTGAAACGCGCTTCCGGCGTTTTAGAAAACCCTCCGGTAGATCTCGATCCCGCTAACGCTCTAGCCGAGATGCAGCGCGCTCAAGCCCGTGTAGATCTGGCGTCCCAGACACCGCGCGGTTGATTCGTTCAATTCGCCTATTGACAGAGGCGAATGAAAGGCGAATACTGAGGCGTGCTCACCGGTATCGCAAAACTCGCAGCCGAAAGCGATCTGCTCGAAGCCAAATCGCGCGTGCAGTACTTTGAGATCGCGGCGCGTAGCGTTCTGAACCGAACGAGCGCGGGGATGCCGTTTACCTGGACCATAAACCCGTACCGCGGCTGCGAGTTCGGCTGCAAATATTGCTACGCGCGCTACACCCACGAATTCATGGGCATGGAGGATGGCCGCGAATTCGAAGACAAGATTTACGCAAAAGCCGGCCTGGCGGAAATTTTGAAGCGGGAATTACGGAACAAAGATCGCGGCCAAGCCATCGCCATCGGGACGGCTACCGACCCGTACCAACCCGCCGAGCGCCGTTTCGGGCGCACACGCTCTCTTCTCGAAGTGTTCGCGAAAGACCACGGCCGGCAACTTTCGATTACTACTAAATCGGATCTCGTGGTTCGCGATCTGCCTTTACTACGGGAAATCGGCGCGGCGAACTCCGTGATGGTCAATATAACTATCACCACGCTCGATCCTTCGCTAGCGCGAATGTTGGAGCCGCGCGCGCCTCACCCGGAGCTGCGGCTTCGGGCCGTCCGGAAACTCGCCGAAGGTGGAATTCGGGTGGGTGTTTTTCCGAATCCGATCATGCCTTTGATTACCGACCAGGAGCACCGCCTTGACCGTTTAGCGAAGGCGGCGAAAGATGCTGGAGCGACCTATTTTGGAGGCGGAGCTCTGTTTCTGATGCCGTCCGCGCAGAAGATCTTCTTCCCATTTCTGAGCGAGAAGTTTCCCCATTTGCTCCGGCGCTACGAAGAACGGTACCTGCGCGATCCATACTTGCGAGGAGCGTACTTGGATACCTTGCGGGAGAAGATAAAACGAATCCGCGAAAAATACGGGCTGGATACGGGGACGGCGGAACAGCGCGCCGAAGCTCAGCCGACGCTGTTCCCGTTGAACTAAGAGAGGGCGAGGCGAGCTACATCAGCGTCAGCGGATCGACATCGATGACCAACGCGGTCGCATTCCATTTCCGCGCGCGCGCAAAATCCTGAGCTCGGCGCAAGAACTCGTTAAGCGTCTTACGGCGGGCGGCCTTGATCAAAAACTGGTACCGGTATTCCGCTTTGAGCCGCGGCACGGGCGCTTCGGCCGGACCCATGATTTTCAGCTTTTCGGGCACCGGCGCCAGGTGCAAGGACATTTCCGAGCTCATGCGTAGCGCGTCTTCCTGCTTCTCGCTCCGCACCAGAATATTCGCCATGGCGCTGAATGGCGGATAGTGCATGAAGCGCCGGAACTGCAATTCCTTTTCATAAAATGCCTGGTAATCCTGGGCCGCCGCCAGTCGCACCGCGTAATGATCGGGGTTGATGGTCTGCACCAGCACGACTCCTGGCACGCTGCCGCGTCCGGCGCGCCCCGCCACTTGCGTCAGCAGTTGAAACGTACGTTCGGCGGCGCGAAAATCCGGCATCCCTAATCCGATGTCGGCGGACACCACGCCCACCAGCGTTACGTTCGGAATATCGTGGCCTTTCGCGATCATTTGCGTGCCCACCAGAATGTCGTAACGGTGTTCGCGGAAGCCTTGCAGGATAGTTTCGTAATGACGTTTGCCGCTGACGGTGTCGCGATCCAGCCGCGCGATTCGCGCCTTCGGAAATGCGCGATGCAGCTCTTCCTCGACCTTCTCCGACCCGATACCCAGGAAATAAATATGCTCGCTCTGGCATTTGGGGCAGACCGAAGGCACCTTCTCGGCATAGTTGCAGTAGTGGCAAAGCAGGCGGCGATCCCGCCGGTGAAACGTTAGCGTCAGCGAGCAGTTCACGCACTGAACGCGCTCGCCGCAAGCCCGGCACGCGACGAAGCTGGAGAAGCCGCGGCGGTTCAGCAGGATCATGGTCTGCTCGCCTTCCGCCAAGCGAAGCTCGACGGCTTCGATCAACTTGCGGGAGAAGGTCGCCTGCTGGCGCGTTTCGAGAAACTCTTCACGCATGTCGATCAACTCCACGCGCGGCATCGGCCGGTCGGCGATTCGGCGCGGCAATTCGACTAACGTGTACTTATCGCGCTGCGCGTTGTACCTGCTTTCGAGGCTTGGCGTCGCCGAACCAAGCACCACGCACGCGCCCGCCGATTGCGCGCGCACGATCGCGACGTCCCGGCCGTTATAGCGCGGCGTTTCCTCTTGCTTATAACTCTGGTCGTGTTCTTCATCGACCACAATCAAGCCCAGATCCCGCACGGGCGCGAACACGCCCGACCGCGTTCCGACCACGACGGATGCTCCACCCGAACGAATCCGGCGCCATTGCCCGGTGCGCTCGGAATCGCTGAACGCGCTGTGCAGGATAGCCACGCGATCGCCGAACCGCCAGAAGAATTGCCCGGCCATCGCGGGCGTGAGGGCGATCTCGGGGACCATCAGGAGCGCGCTACGACCGCACGCCAGAGCGGCTTCGATCGAGTTCAGATAAATTTCGGTCTTGCCCGATCCCGTAACGCCGTGCAGCAGGTACGTGCAGAATTGCCGCGTTTCGATGCCCGCGCGGATCTGGTCGAACGCCGCTTGCTGCGCGGGATTAAGCGCATGCGGCACGCGCACCGGACCGCTATCGA
>JALYXS010000388.1 GCA_030946965.1 Acidobacteriota bacterium | reverse complement strand
GCCGAATATTTCCGCGATCAGGGCGCGAGCGTTCTGCTGGTGATGGATTCTCTTACGCGTCTGGCCATGGCGCAGCGTGAAATCGGGCTCGCCGCCGGAGAGCCGCCCAGCCAGAAAGGCTACACGCCATCCGTGTTCAACCTGCTGCCCAAAATCTGCGAGCGCGCCGGAAACTTCGAAAAAGGTTCGATTACCGGCTTTTTCACGGTGCTGGTCGAAGGCGACGACTTTAATGAGCCCATCTGCGATGCCGTCCGGGCTATTCTTGACGGGCACATCTCGCTGTCACGGGAGTTGGGAGGCGCGGGCCACTACCCTGCCATCCAGATACTCGATTCCGTTTCGCGCCTGCAATCGCAGATCTCCTCGCGCGAGCAGTGCGAACAAGCGCGCAAGGTTCGGGAGGCGCTGTCGGCTTACCGGCAGGCCGAAGACCTGATTGCGCTCGGCGCGTATGTTTCCGGCTCGAACCCGCGCCTCGACGCCACCATTCGCGCGCGCTCGGAAACCATGCGCTTCCTGCGGCAGGACTCCACGGCAACCGCGCCCATTGCCGATACGCTTTCGAAACTCGAAGCGTTGGCGGGTATTCTGCCGTGAAAAGCTTCGCCTTTCCACTGGAAAAAGCTTTGCGGTGGCGCCGCTCACAACAGAATCTGGAGCAAATTCGCGCGCAAACCATCGCGGGCAAGATTGCCGAACTGGCTCACCGGCGGGAGGATCTCCGAAACGAACGCTCCTTGGCCGAGGGGCATATTCTCGAAGCGAAAACGGTGGATGGCGCGGAACTCGCCGCTCTCGGAGCGCTGCATTTTCGGGCCGCGAAGCAGGATGCCGTCCTTATCGGGCAAACCGCCACTCACGAACGCGAGCTGAGCGGACAACGGGAAAAATTAGTGGAAGCGCAGCGTAAAGTGAAGCTGCTCGAAATACTGCGGGAAAGGCGCTTGGCGCAGTGGTCTGCCTTAGCCGCCCGGGAGCAGGAGCAGTTCGCGGGGGAGGCGTTTTTGGGGCGCTGGCAAGCGGCAAAGGCGGCGTTGAATCGCGGTGAATGAGTAGAATCGCGGTGAATGATAGGATATCAAGCGTGGAAGAGATCGAAGACCTCCTCGCTCGAATCACCGCGAAGCCCGAACAGTGCGGCGGACGGCCGTGCATCCGCAATATGCGGATTCGCGTATCGGACGTGCTCGATCTCTTCGAATCCGGGCTGACCGCCCAGCAGATTCTCGAAGAGATGCCGGCCCTCGAAGCGGGAGATCTCGACGCCTGCCGCGAATACGCCGCGCGGGAAGTGAATCATCCGGTTTTGACTTGAGTATGAAGGTTTGGATCGACGCTCAATTTTCGCCCCTGCTGGCCCAGTGGTTGGGAAACCGTTTCCCGGTCGCGGCGCTGCACGTCTCCCAAATCGACCTGCTGTTCGCCTCCGATGAGTTGCTTTTGCACTCGGCGGAAAAGGCCGGAGCTATCGTCATCACGCGGGATCGCGAATTCGCGCAGTTAGTTAAGGTTCTGGTACCGCCGCCCAAAGGGATTTGGATAACGGCGGCCGATCCGTCGCTTGCGGCCGTGCAACACCTTCTGGACGGGGCTTTCGAGCGCGCGCTCGGGCTGCTCGAATCGGGAGAATCGCTGATTGAATTGAAATCAGCTACAATCGCTTAAACAGAAGGATGCGTAATGAAACCGGCGGTTCCAAAGCGACGGTGGTGGAACTGGCTGCGCGCTTTCGGGCCGAAATGATTCCGCTCGGCAAGAACTTTTCCTATTTCACGGCAACGCCTGTCGCGGAAGAAGATCTCAAACCCTATTTGCACGAACCGCTAGGAGCGTTGCCGGCGGCTTTGAATTCGGTGCTGCCGCGCATTGGGATCGTATTGGTGCCGTATCTAGAGAAGGGTCCCGGCAGAGGCGCGGACGTGGTCACCTATCAGAAACCTAAAGAGCCGCGGCAACTGTTCTCGTCCGCCGTTATTGCAGGAGAAAACGCTACATTTTTTTTCGCCATCAAGGACGAAGAGGTTTCGGAGTACCACTACTCGCTCTACAATGCGATTGCGTCTCTCGTTTTTTCAAGGCTCCACGAGGATGCCCGCGAAAGGTTCCTTGGCGTGCTCCGGGAGGAGTTGTCCGCTCGCGTTCACGGCGAAGTCGACGAGCGAAGCTGGCGTCTGAAACAGGCGCTTGCGAGGCGCGAGGGCAAGAGCAACAAAGAATCGAAACTGTTCCGCGAGTATGCCGCGCAGGCGTTTGAGGATACCTTAACGCTCTACCTGCACGGAATCTGTTGCGACATCGACGTGGATACAGGTCCGCGCCAGATGCCCAGCCGGTATCTACGCAAACGCCTCGAAGCATTGAGCGAATTATTTCCGCCCCCGGAAGGTCATGCCGTTTTCCCGGAAGACGGCAATCGCCGGGAACGCGTGAAGAAAAAGCCGGGCGCTACCGGGAATTTAGGATTGCTGCAGTAAGTCCGCGCCACAATTACGCCAGGGCCCCCAAGAACTTAGCGGCTACCTCTTTTCCTTTCTCGCCGACCTCGCCGATTGGCCCCACGCACGCAGGGCATCCCGATTCGCATTTGCAGGCGGCGATCAACTCCGCCGTTCGCGCAATCAATTCCGGACCCATCCGGTATAGAGGCGCGCTCTGCCCTATCCCGCCCGGGTAGTTGTCATAAAGATACAGGTTCGGTTCCCACGCCGCCAGGTTTCCTGGAATATCTTCCGTCACTGAAATTCCCAAATCGCGCGGGTCGCACATCGACAGCAGCGACCCAACCGTCCGTAACGCATTTCCCAAACCGGTCAACCCGTTCTGTTTCTCCGTGGACGTGTATTCGCCGAACCGCGCCAGAAACACCGCCGGGAAATGCAGCCAGAACGCGGTGGTGTGCATCTCCTGCTCTGGCATCGAAAGCTTCCCCGCCCCAACGTTTTCCATCGTGTAGAACTTGATCTTCTTGAATCCAACAATTTGCCGGTTGACGCGCACTTCGCCATGCCGCAACGCCGCCTGCGCCTCGAACTGCTGTAGGATTTTGACCTGCGTGTAGTCGATCGCGTCGGTGTAATAATCGCAATCGACGCGGCGCACGTAAGCCTTGCGCTCTTTATAGTCGAAGCGGTCCACGTGAAACTGCTTGGCTTCGTGCAGATAGATGGCTTTCTCGTGCAGCGTGGTCAGAGCGGTCGGGAACGAGACTTCGGCAATCACTCTTGGCTCGCCGGTGAGGTCGATCACAACGAAGTTATCGCTTGACACCGCGCGCAATCCGATGACATCGGCGGGATACGTTTCAGACGTCCAGTGCCAGGCGTTGCCTGAATGGTGCAGAAAGCCGGTTTCTTCCAGAAACTTGCATAAATCGTTCGTGGGGTGCGGCCCGAATGTCTCTCCATCGCGCAAAGGCAGTTCGAACGCGGCGCACTTCAGGTGGCTCAGCAGGATTTCCAGATTGTCCGCATTGATGTGGGCGTGTTCGGGGGAACTTTCGAAGAAGTACTCGGGATGCTCGACGATGTATTGATCGAGCGGCGCGCTCGATGCGACCAGAACCGCGGCCGAAGCGGTGTTGCGGCGGCCCGCGCGGCCCGCGCGCTGCCAAGTGGAGGCGATCGTGCCCGGATATCCAGCCATTACGACGGCATCGAGCGAACCGATATCGATCCCGAGTTCGAGCGCATTGGTAGCCACCACGGCGCGGATGTCGCCCGCTCGCAAGCGCCGCTCAATCTCGCGCCTTTCGCGCGGAAGATATCCGCCGCGATACCCTCGAACGGTCTCCGACGGAATTCGCCCGTTATCGCAGGCGTCCTTGAGATACGTCACCAGGACTTCGGTGGCCAGGCGATTGTTCGCGAAAACGAGCGTCTTCTGCCCGCGATCGATAAATTCGAGCGCCAGTCGCCGCGTTTCGTTGATGTAGCTCCGCCGGATGCCCAACTGCCGGTTAACGACCGGCGGGTTGTAAAAGATGAAAAATTTTTCCCCCGATGGAGCCCCGTTGCGGTCCACCATGTGAAACGGTTGGCCCGTGAGGCTTTGGGCCAGTTCCTTCGGGTTCGCGATGGTTGCGGAGCAGCAGATGAACAGTGGGTTCGCGTTGTAAAATTCACAAATTCGCCGCAGCCGCCGGAGCACATTTGCCAGGTGGCTGCCATATACGCCGCGATAGTAGTGCAGCTCGTCGATCACGATATAGCGCAGGTTTTCGAATAATTTGGCCCACTTGGTGTGATGCGGCAGTATCCCCGCGTGCAGCATGTCGGGATTGGTGAGGATCACGTTCGCACGCTGCCGGATCGCTTTGCGCGCATCTTGCGGAGTATCGCCATCGTAGGTGAAGGCGCGAATACCGGAGCCTATTTCATCGACGAGGCTCTGGAATTCGTGCAATTGATCTTCGGCGAGCGCCTTGGTGGGGAACAGATACATGGCGCGGGCGCCGGGATCCCGCATCAGGAGATCGAGTACCGGCAGGTTATAGCAGAGCGTCTTCCCGCTGGCCGTGGGAGTTACAATTACGAGATTTTTACCGGCCGAGACTACTTCGAAAGCTTCGCTCTGATGGCTATAGAGCTTCTGAATTCCGCGCGCGTGCAATACGGCGCGAAGAGCCGGCTGAACCGCTTCGGGAATATCGCGGAACTCTCCCGGGGCGGCTCGCTTGCGGTGGATGGCTCGAACGGGAGTTTCGGGATGCCGCTGTAATCCTTCGAAATATTGCACGACTGCTTGAAGGTCCGGCCGGGAGCTTGACACGGAGCTTAAACCCGGTTCGGGAAAGAGGGAGAGAGGTGCTGGAAAGTTCGCCATGCTTCGCCTTTTCTTTGCCTAGCCTACAGCATGGCGGCGGAAACATCAATTAGCTCGAAGGAACTCGTAACGTTCCATGGTGGCAGCTACTTTGTAGGAAGCTTCGGCGGCATTGGGCGTATTTTCGACCCGGACTATTTTACCGAGACACCTGATGCGTATTTTAGTTTCAGCGCTTAAAGTGACGACATACTCGATTTTGCCGCCGACTTCCCATTCCCGGCTCGATAGAAACGAGATGCCGCTGGAACTGATGTCCAATACTTTCACGGCACGGTTGACGCGCCTCCCCGAGAGCTGAGTTATCTCAACGGGAAGCTCGATACGAAATCGTTGAGATTTGCGTTGCTCCATGAGAATCGTCAAGACACTTACTTACCAATCGAGAGTAAGTGTTTGGCGGCAACGGTTCAACAGAAAGAGTACTGGTCGGGCGAATCCTAGTAACGGATACGCGAAATCTGGTTAATCGATCTCTTCGACCTGATTCAAAGAGTAGATCTTGCAGGCACCCTCGATTTGAAGGTCATAGTAGATCTTTACGGCGATTTCGCGTTCGCGCGCGCTGCTCCAGATACGCGCGATCTTGGAAAGATTTTCTACCGGGCTGTTTGCGGTCATTTAAGACTCCTTCGAAAAAGGGATTTTGTAGTCTTATTTATGCACGCGAGATATAACGGAGCTGAGAAATTCTATAGTTTAGCGTTGATTCTACAGAGAGATAAAACTTGAGAAGTTTGGTGAACGCATTTCTACATGTTTTGGTGGGGCAGGCGAAACCGCCTGCCCACCAAGACAGGTGCCTCTACAACGCCACTACACTACTTTTACGAAGATAATCATCAGCGTATACAGCGCCAACGACTCAATAAGAACCAAGCCCAGAATGAGCGCGAACCGGATGGCCGCCGAAGCTCCCGGATTGCGCGCCATTCCTTCGGCCGCGCCCGCCACCGCTTTACCCTGCGCAAGTGCGCATCCAGCCGACGCGATGGCCATGGAGAAACCGGACGTCAGCGGCACCCACCAATTGGCGCCGCCCGCCGCGGTGTCCGCCGCAAAAATGGGACTGGCGAAGACGAATAGCGCCAGTAAAATCAGAAACAGCTTTGTGTTCATGCTTGTTGCTCCTTTTTATGATTTGCTTCCCGGAGGTGGTCCCCGCGCGCTCGAAGGCGCGCGAGCTCACGCGGGAAGCCGCGATTAAGCCACGATAAGCCGGCGTTGCATTAATGTTCGTGCGCGACCGCTCCGCCAACATAGATCATAGTCAGCAAGGCGAAGATATAAGCCTGTAATAATCCGACAAACACATGCAGCCCCATAAAAACAGCGGGGGCGATTAAGTAAGTCAGGCTAAGAAATACCATGGTGACCTTCTCGCCCGCGTACATGTTCGCGAATAACCGGATGGTAAGCGATAAGGGTCGCGCCAAGTGGCTGATGATCTCTATCGGAATCATCAGCGGGGCCATCCACCAAATCGGCCCGGCAAAATGCGCCAGGTATTTTCCGAGCCCGTTGGCGCGAATACCCATCCAGTTGTAATAAAAGAAGGCGATCATCGCAAGGCCGGCGGGCACGTAAACCACCTGAGTCGGCGATTCGAGACCGGGGATCACTCCAATTAAATTGGCGATCAGAATAAAAATGAATAAGCTGCCGAACAGGGGAAGGTATTTTCGGCCTTCGGATCCCACGTTATCGTGCGTTTCGCCGTTCAGAAATTCATAGACGATCTCAAAAATATGCTGTAATTTGCCGGGGCGGTCGACCGACAACCGCGCCTTCAGGATCGCGAATAGCACGACAATCACCAGCGCGACCAGCAATTGCATCACGATGAAGTTCGCCCAAGGGCGCGCGGGATCTTCGGCGCGAACATGCACCAAATTAAGAATGCCGTTCCCTACGCCGGCCAAGTGGTCGTTAAACAACCGCGTCAGCCAGATTTCATGTTCTTTCATAACGATTTTGCTGACGCCAGCTCAAAAATAATCTCCAGAATCACGGCCGCGGCGGACACGAATAGCCCAACCAAAGCGGCGCGAACACTGACTTCCGAATACCTGAGTATAGCAAACGCACCAAGCGCAAGCACAACAAAACGAAGGAGTACGCGGATTATCCCACGGCCTCGCGGCTTCGCTTCCGAGCCCGGTCCAGGCGTCAGGCGGTCGGCGATTTTTCCGATGGCGCGGAAATTCCAGTACGATGCCGCCGCTCCCACCAGGAACCCGAGCGACCACCGCCATCCACCCCGCCATTCCGCGGCGCCGCAGCCCAGAATAGCAACCAACCACATCCACCACCCGAGACGCTTGATCGCGCGAGATTCGGGGCGCGAGTCAACCTCCATCGGCGCTATCTTTCTGCAATTCGCGGATGAGCTGGACGATACCCGCCGCAATCCCCAGGAAAAGAAAAACGATGTAGAGGAAATGCGCGTGGAAGAGCTTGTCGAGACCGTAGCC
>JALYXS010000377.1 GCA_030946965.1 Acidobacteriota bacterium | reverse complement strand
GCCGAATCCTGGGCCGTGGCGATCCGGCGGCAGACGCCGACGCTGCTGGCCTTCACGCGGCAGAACGTGCCGATTCTCGATCGCTCGGGCGCGGTCGATGCCGGCGTGGAACGCGGCGGCTACATTTTGGCGGACGCGGAGGGCGGCAAACCTGAAGTGCTGCTGATCGGTACCGGCTCCGAAGTATCGCTTTGCATGAAGGCGCGCGAGCGTTTGAAGCAGTTGGGCGTTGGCGCGCGCGTGGTGAGCCTGCCTAGTTGGGAACTGTTCGCCGCTCAGGACAAGGCTTATCGCGACTGCGTCCTTCCCCCGGATCTACGCAAGAGGGTGACGGTGGAAGCCGGGTCGTCGATGGGTTGGGAAAGGTTCGCGGGGTCCGACGGCACGATTATCGGGATCGATACCTTCGGAGCTTCCGCGCCCGGTGAAGAGAACATGAAACACTTTGGGTTCACGGCGGAACGCGTGACTGCGGCGGCTTTACGGTTGCTTGGCCGCGGGGACGCGGCGGCGAAGGAAGAGCGCGGCGGAGACACGTCCGTTGAGCCGACAGGACCGACCGAAGGCCACTCGTAATAGGAGAGGGATGCAGTCACCAGCCATCGAACCCGCCCCGGGTACCGATTACAGCGACGACGGCGTGGATTTAACGCTCATTCGCTGGATGCTGTCTCTTACGCCGCGTGAGCGCTTGCAATTCCTGGAGGAGCGGACCGGCGAGATCTTACCGATTCGCGAGCGGAATGCCGGAAGGTAAGCTCCTTGCCACGTTCCGAATTCTTGCAACGAGGGGCGTGCAATTCATTGTCGTGGGTGGGGTTGCCGCGGTGCTGAATGGCGCTCCCGTGCAAACGTTCGATGTCGATCTGGTCTACGGTCGCGAACCGGAAAACATCGTCCGCCTGCTGGATGTCCTGCGAGAGATCGAAGCTATTTTCCGCCTGCAATCGGAGAGGCGATTGCGTCCAAACGAAAGCCATCTCGCCGGAGGCGGCCATCTCAACTTACTTACCAGTTATGGACCGGTCGATCTGCTCGCGACGATCGGCAACAACCTCGGTTACGAGGAATTGCTCTCCCATACGGCCGAGATGGAGATCGACGACGGGATTCGCATTCGCGTCCTTGATCTCGAAACGATCATTCTGCTTAAGGAACAACTTGCTTCGGTCAAAGATCTTGCCGTCCTGCCCATACTACGCCAGACACTCCGAAGCAGGCTGGCGGGGCAAGGCAACACTGCTGACAGTTACAACCCGAGCCAATAGACGGGAGCAAGTGCCGCCAGTGCAGCGCCGGCTTGCACTCCCAGCACCTGCAGCGCCGTCTTCGGAGCGCGCGGTAGCCACTTGACCGCGTAGAACGCTACGACCGGTACCTGCCCAGCCATGAGTAGCTGCCACATATGGGCAGCGGCACCTTCGTCGGCCTCGCGGGCAATGCCGAACATTGCAATGTGGTACAGCACCGTGACAAGTGCCGCGATTGACATGGCGATTGGAATAAAGGCGCTCGGCTGTCTGGCGGGTGAAACGTTCATTTAGAACCTCCACGGTCAATGAGCAATCATATCCCATAGCAAAGATCTTTGCAATACAAAGTGTTCCCTAGATCGCCAGTAGCGAAATCACGGCCGCGCCCAGCATCACCCAGAGCGTGTCCATTTTCGTGAGCACCAGTAATAGAAAGCTGGCAGCAGAGATGCCAATGTACAACGGCCTGGTCAACGCGTCGCGCGCCAGAGGCACGGCGGTAGCTATTATCAGCCCCGCCGCCGCAATAGTGACTGTCTGAATGGCGCTTTTCACTGCCGGGCGTTCGGCTCGCGCCCCAAGAAAACGTAGCAGCGGAATAATCAGGAACGCCGGAGTCACCATCGCGAGGCAACCCGCGCACGCGCCTGGAAATCCCGCAACGAAATAACCGACACTCACCAGATACAATCCGTTCGGTCCCGGCGCAGTCCGGCCGGCGGCAACGGCGGCATTCAACTGCCGGTCCGTCAGCACGTGGTGGGTCTCCACCAGATCGCGGCGAACTACCGGTAGCGAGGTCAGCCCGCTGAAGGAAGTGAGCGTCGCCTTGGCAAGCAACAGATAAAGCAGGAAAGGGTTCATGCGCGCCAGAGCAATCCGGCAACGGCGGCCAAAGCGAGTATTGGCACCGGCGAAAGTCCGGCCCACAAGGAGAGAACTAACGCCGCCGCGGCTATTGTCACCGTTCGCGCGCGGCGGCTTGCCCGGAGTTGCGGCTTAAGCAGCAGGAAAGCGCCAGTCACCATCATTCCCACGGCGGCCGCCAGCATCCCCGAAATCGCCGCCATCGCGAATGGGTTCGATTTCCAGACGTCGTAACCAGCCGTCATGATCACGACCAGCGCGGACGATGGAAGCGATACCGCCAGCACCGCTAGCAGCGCGCCGCGAAGGCCTAGCACATGCCACCCGACTCCCGCGCAGAACGCGAGTATGTTCGTTCCCGGCGTTACGCGCGCCAAGCCGTAAATAAGCCCGTATTTCTCGGCGGAAATCCACTGCCGCGCCATCAATTCGGACTGCATGGCCGACATGGTGGGATCGCCGCCGCCGAACGTGAGATTGCCGATGCGCAAGAAAAGCAGCGTCAGCCGGCCTGGCGACGGGGGCGTCATTGAGGTACTCTAACATTTGTGACCTACGCCGATAACTCTTTCAGTATTGGAAAAACGCCGCTGGTAAGGTTGAACCGCGTCACCGACGGCGCGCGCGCCACCGTGCTCGCGAAAATTGAAGGCCGCAACCCGGCTTATTCCGTTAAATGCCGGATTGGCGCATCCATGGTATGGGATGCGGAAAAGCGCGGAATTTTAAAACCGGGGAAAGAACTGATTGAACCTACCAGCGGGAACACTGGCATCGCGCTAGCGTTCGTCGCCGCCGCGCGCGGGTATCCGATCACGCTCACGATGCCTGAGACCATGTCCACCGAGCGCCGCAAAGTATTGAAGGTTTTCGGAGCGCACCTTGTCTTGACCGAAGGATCGAAAGGCATGGCGGGAGCGATCGCAAAGGCCGAACAGACCGTCGCTTCCGATCCGGATCGTTACGTTCTTTTGCAGCAGTTCACGAACCCCGCCAACCCGGAGATCCACTTCCAAACGACCGGGCCTGAGATTTGGGACGACACTAACGGCGGGATGGATGTGCTGGTTTCGGGCGTCGGCACGGGCGGAACTTTGACCGGCGTTTCCCGCTACTTCAAGAATGAAAAACACAAGAAAATCGTCTCCGTTGCGGTGGAGCCGACCAACAGCCCCGTGATCTTGGAAACCATGGATCACAAACCGCTTACACCGGGTCCGCACAAGATTCAGGGTCTCGGCGCGGGTTTCGTTCCCAAAAATTTGGACCTCTCGATGGTGGATCGTGTCGAGTTGGTTGGGAACGAGGAATCGATCGAGATGGCGCGCCGGCTTGCGCGGGAAGAAGGAATCCTTTCCGGTATTTCGTGCGGAGCCGCTGCCACCGTAGCTATTCGCCTCGCCCGCGAAGAGCAGTATGAAGGCAAGACGATCGTGGTGATTCTGCCCGATTCGGGCGAGCGGTACCTTAGCAGCATCCTGTTCGAGGGAATGTTCGAAAACTAGGGCTTCTCGAAATAGGGCGCGGGCTCCGGAATTGCCGCGCCATCCTTTCGCGGCGAGGATGCGCCATAGTTTACGCGCGTCGCCGAGTTGCGCACTACAGCCTGGCCGCCGCCCATAACGCTCGAGTAAGCGGCCACAATTTGCAACTGGTGCCCTAACCGGCCAAGCTGTTCCCGTGTCTCCGCGGGGACGCGATTTTCGATAGCGGCGTCGCATCCCCCGAACGTTTGCTTTGTGAAACGCGGCGCTTCGAGCGCCGCTTGGATATTCATTCCGTGGTCCACAACATTCGAAATGAATTGCGCATGCGCCTGCGCTTGATTGAATCCGCCCATGATGCCGAACCCGATATGAACATCCCCGTTCTCCATGAATGCGGGAATGATGGTGTGCAGCGGGCGCTTGCGCGGGGCGAGCGCGTTCGGATGAGTGGCGTCTAGATCGAAAAGAGCGCCGCGGTTTTGCAGGTGGAAGCCGAAGCCATCCACCGCAACGCCGGAGCCGAAACTTTGATAAACGCTCTGGATGAGCGAAGCGATGTTGCCCTCGCGATCGACGACGCTTAGATACACCGTGTCCCCCGCTTCAGCCAGCGGATTGCCGGGCCGCTGGGTACAGTGTGCCTGCTTAGGGTCGATAAGCGCCGCGCGCGCGGCAGCATACTCTTTCGAAGCGAGCACGGCGGATGGCACATGGCTGTGACGCGGATCGGCCAGAAATTTGTGTAAATCGTCGTAGGCCAATTTTTGCGCCTCGATTTTCAGGTGAAACGCGGCGGAGCTTGCCGGCGCAAGTTCCGGAACCGGAAACCGCTCCAGAATATTGAGCATCTCGAGCGCGGCAAGGCCTTGCCCGTTGGGCGGGAGCTCGTAGACGGTCCAACCCCGGTAGCGGGTCGAAAGGGGCGTCACCCACTCGGATTCGAATTCGCTTAGATCGGCGCTCGACATGGTTCCGCCGAGCGCCTCCGATGTATGCAAAATAGCCCGCGCGATCGGTCCCCGGTAGAAAGCGTCCGCGCCATTATCCGCGATCGCTTGCAGCGCCCGTTCAAGATCGGTATTTCGAAAAACTTCACCGATAGCCGGCGCGCCGCCGCGCGGCAGGAAAAGCTGGCGCGTGTAGGTAGTGCCGGAGAGTTTGGCGGTAGCATCGATCCAATGCCGCTGAATGATTTCCGTCAAAGGGAATCCGTGCCGCGCGAAATAGATCGCGGGCGAAAATAATTCCGGCCAAGGCAGAATTCCGAAGCGCTTGTGTAATCGCGACCAGCCGTCCACGCAACCCGGCGCCGTAACGGAATGTATACCCGTTTCGGGCATCCGGGCCAAGCCTTGCTTTCGCAAAAAATCAATGGTGAGAGCCTTTGGCGCCCAACCGCTAGCGTTGATTCCGGTAAGCCTGCCGGTTTTCGCTTCCCAGTAAATAGCGAAGAGATCGCCGCCGATTCCGTCGCTCATGGGTTCGACGACTCCCAAAACCGCATTCGCCGCGATGGCCGCATCCATGGCAGAGCCGCCGCGCGCGAGCACTTGGGCTCCCGCCTGGGAGGCGAGCGGTTGGCTAGTGGCGACGATTCCCAATGGCGAGATCACCATGGAGCGCGCCTGGCTTCTCGCCGTGCCGATTTCAGGCGATTGCGGATAAAGGGGCATCGAGATGAGGATCGCCGCGACCTGGCACGCGGCTCGCATCAGAACACTGTATCGCAACGCGCCGTTGCCACAACATTTGAGCGGATTCCGAAGGTATGCTTCAACGCGGAGCATCAGCAGTTGCCGAAGGTCGTTGGCACCGCCTCCAATATCTCCGCCCGCCAGGTTCCCGTTCATTGCTCCAACTGCACGGTGTTCCGGGTGGCACGCGCCAGGATCAAATCGCGAAACCCCGGGGCGAACCGCTCGACTTGCGTTTCGATCGCATTCGTCATATCCCGCGTGGGCCCGTTCGGCGCCGGCCGGGCGGCACACGGGCGGGGCCTACTGTCACGTCCCGCGCGCCGGATCGAACAGACTCGGCTGGGCGAGAAGCACGAACGGCGCCCCTGTATCGTTCCCAATCCAGGCGGCGCGTTCCCCTACTTCGATCTCTTCGGCGCTGCCACCCGGGTGCAGTGTCGCAGGGAATCCGACCCGGCATTTTTCCGGCAGGCGTTTGGACGCGATTCGGATAACCTGGCGAGGAGTCAGGTCGAGAAGCACGGCTTGCGCCGCGGGCAGGCTCTCGATCGTGTCCACGGGCGCGTTAGTTTCAATCGTTCCGCCCAGCGATCGAATGATAAGCTGCAAGCGCGCCGTTGCGGGCCTTTCCAACGCCACTGTGGAATGAGCCGCCAGACCGGCGAAAGCGACCGGGCTCGGCTTCCACGGAATGCGGCGCGTGAGAGACGGGCCGCGGGCCAAAGCGCGCGCATCCCGAATTGGGCGAGAGTGAACGGCCGGGACGGCAGATGAAACGGAGGCGCGAGCATTTCCGTAACGAGCCGATCCCAATGATGCACCAATGACGTTAACCGGCGGCGGTACGCGGAACTATCCGGATGGACTTTTTTCCCGTCGCCGCAACGTCGCGGTCCAAAACCGCCGGTAAGGCATCGTCGAACCGATGAACCAATGGTAGGGGAGGTTGACTCCATTCCAGGCCATGCGCGAACAATGGCAGAGAACGAAAAACGGCGAAGCCCCCGCCGATTTGAAACGACTACGATCGCGTCATACGAACTAATCACTCACGCTCGCATCGGGGGAAGTTGTGGTGGGCCCTGTAGGATTTGAACCTACGACCAACGGATTATGAGTCCATTGCCGGCGCGACGCAGCGTATCTCGGGGCGGCTAAGTCGCTGTGTTTTGAATGGATCGGTTGGGCCGAGTTGCCCCGAACCGCCCCACTACGGGCACAATTCTGGGCACAGTAGAGC
>JALYXS010000373.1 GCA_030946965.1 Acidobacteriota bacterium | reverse complement strand
CGGAAACGCGAACGGTGTTCATGGTCATGCAGGAAGGCCGCCTGGTGTTCGAGGGTGAGCAGGCGGAGTTGGAAGCGGCTACCGACCCGTATATCGGCAAATTTGTAAAGCACACCGAATAGAACATCCGGCTAAACCATGGCTTCGTCGAAAAAAGTTCAGTGGGCTCAGTTGCGCGTCGGCGTGCTCGCCACGGTGGCCATGATTATCGCCGCCGTGCTGATATTCCTGCTCACGCAGGGCAATGGCGGATTCTTTACTTCGAAGTTTCATGTCCGCACTTACATGGACGATTCGGCCGGCATGGCCGATAGCGCTCCCGTCCGGCTCAACGGTATCCCAGTTGGGAATATCGAGCACGTGAGGCTTTCGGGATCGAACAACCCGCACCACATTGTCGAAATCGACATGACTATTGAGGAAAAGTACCTCAAGGACATCCCCGAGGATTCACTCGCCGGAATCAGCGCGTCGAATTTATTGGGCGACAAATATATCAACATCACCAAGGGGCGGCATTCCCAACACGTCGCCAAAGGCGGCGAGTTGAAAAGCGTGGACGTTCAGGATATTCCGCAGCTCATGCAGCAGAGCGCCACGATTCTTACTCAATTTCAAAATATCGCGGGTCGCGTCGATAGTATCCTGAGCCTGGTTGAAAGCGGTAAAGGCAATATTGGCAAGTTGATCAAAGACGATGAGCTGTACACGCGCGTCAACGCCACCGCGGCCGAAGTGCAGAAACTTGTTGCCGATGTGAAGAACAGCAACGGGACTATCAGCAAGCTTCTGTATGACGACGCGCTCTACAACGATATCCGCCGGCCGATCGGCAGAATCGACGACATGCTGGCGCAACTGCAGCAAGGCCGTGGAAGCGCCGGTAAGCTTCTAAGAGACGATGAGCTATATACCGAAGCGCGGAAATCGATGGCGGATGCGCGCGTGCTGCTCGATAATCTGAAAGCCGGCAAAGGCACCGCGGGCAAGTTGCTGACCGACGAGCAGCTTTATAAACAGGTCAACCTGATTATCGCGAAAGTGAATGTAACGGTGGATAAGCTGAACTCCGGCCAGGGGACGATCGGGCAGTTGGTGGCGAATCCGCAGCTCTACGACTCGATGAACGGGGCGACGCGCGAGTTGCAGGCGCTCTTGAAAGACATGCGCGCGAACCCCAAGAAATTCCTGCGCATCAAGCTCGCGCTGTTTTGAAAAGGCTGATCGTCAATGCGGACGATTTCGGCTTCACTCGCGGCGTGAACGAGGGCATTGTCGAAGCCCACCGCAAGGGTATTCTTACGGCCGCGACTCTGATGGCTAATGGGCCGGCCTTCGAGCACGCCGTGCAACTCGCGCGCGAAAATCCAACTCTCGACTTGGGTTGCCACCTCGTGCTGGTCCAAGGGCCTTCCCTGCCGGACAGTGTTCCGGAGCTCTTGTGGCGCATCGCGCGCCACAAGATAGATGTCTATTCAGAGATGAAGCGCCAGATCGAGAAGATCCTTGACGCGGGGATCGTGCCGACTCATCTGGATACACACAAGCATACGCATCTCGCGCCCCCCGTATTGAAAGCAGTCGCGCGGCTTTCACGGGAGTTCGGAATTCGATGGGTGCGGCGTCCGTTCGATTTCCCGATTTCCGGAATTCCGGCGCCGTTCAGCGTGCGCGCGACGAATTTCCTTGTGGGCCTTGCGCGAAAACAGAGCTTGCGAGTGCTTCAGGTCTCCGGATGCCGGACCACCGATCACTTCGCGGGATTCCAATTGACGGGCCGTTTGCGGACGCCGGAACTGCTGCGCACGATTTCGATACTGCCCGGCGGTCTTACCGAATTCATGTGCCATCCGGGTTTTTTCGACGTCGATTTGCAAAACGCCCGCACGCGATTGAAACAGAGCAGGGAAGAAGAATTGCGGGCGCTTGTCGATCCACGGGTTCGCGAAGTCCTGCAAGCGCGCGGCGTGGAATTGACAAACTACCGCTAGACGTGCGATCTCTCAGACCGGCATGTCCGGTATCCTCTATCTCGTCGCAACTCCCATCGGCAATCTTGAAGACATCAGCTTCCGCGCGGTGCGGATCTTGCGCGAGGTTGCGTGGATCGCCTGTGAAGACACGCGCCACACCGCTAAGCTGCTACACCACTACGATATTCATACGCCGACTGTCAGCTATCACGATCACAATGAAGCCGAGCGCGCGAAAGATTTGGTGGGTCGGCTTCTGGGCGGATCTTCGGGCGCGCTTGTTTCCGACGCAGGCACGCCGCTAATTTCGGATCCGGGTTATCGCGTCGTGCGCGCGGCCATCGACTTCGGAATTTCCGTGCAGCCCGTTCCCGGTGCGTCCGCGTCGCTCGCCGCTTTGGCCGCCTCCGGTCTGGCTAACAATGCTTTTTACTTCGGCGGATTTCTGCCCGCCAAACCGGGACAGCGATTTAACGCGCTCGAGGCCTTGAAGCGGGAAGAAGTCACATTGATCTTCTATGAAGCGCCGCACCGGATTTTGGATGCGTTGACCGATATTGAAACAGCGCTGGGGCCGCGCCCCGTCGTGCTCGCGCGGGAATTGACCAAAATGCATGAGGAGTTTCTGCGCGGTACCGCCGCCGAAATCCGTTCGATCCTTTCCGCCCGCGGGGCGGTCAAGGGTGAGATGACTTTGCTAATCAGCAAAGCCGTCGAACCGGTTGTAGATCGCACGCCGCTCGATCAGGCTGTCGAATCGTGTATCCGGGGCGGATTGACCCGCATGGACGCAATCAAGACCGTGGCGCGGCAGCGCGGGCTATCGAAACGGGAAGTGTATAAAACGCTGGAACAGAATCACCGCCCGGGTTTGCCTTGAACCACGAGGTATGGGCTGTATTGTACTGTTTGACGCGAATCGTACCGCGAGGGAATTTTGATCGCGAACCCGTAGATAGTGCGCAATACGAGAGGCTGGACCATGCCGGGTGAAAGTGAAATGCTGATCCATCCGTCGGGACGAGGTTGCTCTTGGGCTTCGACACTTTTCCCAAGTTGGGGAAGTTCGGCCGAAGACTCCTTCCAAGGCCGGTTGATCGGCGCGACCTCAACGCGTTCCCGCAATGCCTTGTCTTTTACGTGCAAGAGCAACAGCGCTTTTTCGACGGTCCATCCCTGAATCGCCGAGACGCGGAACTGGACCAGAAAATATTCGGCAGTCCGCGCGTTCGCCGTGCATTCCAGAAGGGCGGTTTCGGCCTGTGCCGCCGCCGAAAACAAAACGATGGCGGCAATGATGGCGTACGATCTCAACTTTCACCATTGTGGCGTGTAGACTGAAATCGAACAATGCATCGCAGGCGATTTTTGCAGACTTTGTCCGGCGCGCCACTCGTTGGATCCGCGCCGTACCGCGATGCTTCCAGAATTAAGCTAACCGCGCTCGAAATATTCGCCATCAGAGTGAACGCTCGCGGGAACTGGATTCTCGCGCGCCTGAATACCAACGCCGGGTTAACGGGAATCGGCGACGCGTCGCGTGGCAAGGCGTCGGGCTTGCCGGCATATCAGTTCTTCGGCGGCCGGCTGCATCCCGAAATTCGCAATTACGCGAATATCAACCGCTCCACCAGCGACCGCACGCCAAGCGGCTTCGCGCAAATGGCCGAGCGCGCCGTGGCAGCCGGTTTCGATGCCGTTAAGCTCGCGCCTTTCGACGACATGCCGCGAGACTTGTCCAACCGGGAACAAATAGAACCGTTCACGAAATTTGGAATTGAGTGCGCCAGCGCAGTGCGCAAAGCCATTGGTCCGCAACGCGATTTGCTAGTGGATGTTCACAGCCATTTCGATCTCGAGCGCGGTCTGGAATTGGCGAAGCGTCTCCAGCCGTTGAATCTATTCTGGCTAGAAGAAGTCACGCCCGCGAAGCCTGTCTCGGACCTGGCCGCTATCAACGCAGCCGCGAAAATGCCGACGGCCGGGGGAGAAACTCTCTACGGCTTGCGGGGATTTTATCCGTATATTGCCGCGAAAGCTGTAGACATCGTGATGCCGGACGTGAAGTACTGCGGAGGGATGTTCCAGCTAAAAGAAATTTCAGCGCTGGCCGAGGGCGCGCAATTGCAAGTCGCGCCGCATGGGCCCGCAAGCCCGGTGGGCAATGCCGCCGCGGCCCACGTCTGCTCCGGCATGCCGGGATTTCTGATTCTGGAACACTCCTACGGCGAGGTTCCCTGGCGCGCCGAACTGATCGATCCCCCGGAGGTGTTGATAAACGGCCGGATGCGGCTCACTCAAAAGCCGGGCTTAGGCATCGACGTAAACCGCCGTACGGCCGCCGGTCATGCAGCATGACGCCGGTAACCCTCGCGCCTACACCCCTCGATCGCGGCGTCCGCCTGGATGCGCTCCTACACGCCCGCCTCCCCGAATTCAGCCGCTCCCGTCTTCAACAATGGATCAAAGCCGGTCGCGTCCGAATCGACGGTGTCGCCCAGCGTTCCTCCTACACCGTTCGCGGCTCCGAACTCATCGAAGTCGATCCCGCGCCGCTCGCGCCGCTTCAGGCCTCGCCCGAAAACATTGCTCTCTCCGTGCTTTATGAAGATGAAGACCTCGTTGCCATCGACAAGCCCGCGGGCATGGTGGTCCACGCGGGAGCGGGAATCCATTCGGGAACGCTGGTCAATGCTCTACTGCACCGCTTCGAGTCGCTATCAAACGTAGGTGGCGATCTTCGCCCTGGCATCGTTCATCGTCTCGATCGATTTACCAGCGGCGTCCTGATTGTCGCCAAAACCGACCAGGCCCATCGAAATCTCGCGACCCAATTCGCAACCAGGCGCGTGCAAAAAACGTACCTCGCGCTAGTAGCGGGCAACGTGAAGTCCGGCCATCTTCGCATTGAAAAACCAATCTCTCGCGATCCCGTCCGGCGCGAACGCATGACCGCGCGTCTCGCCACGGGACGCGCCGCCTGGAGCGAATTTCGCGTCCTGCAACGCTATGAAGCTTGCACCTATCTCGAAGTTCTCATCGGAACCGGACGAACTCATCAGATTCGCGTCCATCTTGCGAGCATTGGACACCCCGTTATAGGCGACCGCCTATATGGCGCGCCACCCTCGCTTCTCAACCGCTACTTCCTGCATGCTCACTGCATCCAGTTTGAAAAGCCGTCGAGCGGCGAGGCAATTGTGGTTGCGTCTCCGCTCGCGCCCGAACTTGAGGCGTGGCTCTCCGGCCTTCTATAATCGGGATATCTATGAGATTTTTGTTGTCCGTGCTGGCGTGCGTGGCGGTGTGCCTCGCCCTTGGCGGGCAAACACCATCCACTTCGGCCGAGAAGCCCGCGGTTTCGCAGTCGAGCGATCCAAACCGGATCGTCCTTGACGTTACCCGCGTGAACATGCTGTTTACCGTGACGGATAAGAAAGGCCGCTTCGTCACGGATCTTTCCAAAGACGATTTTCAGGTCGTCGAGAGGAAGAAGCCGCAGGTGATCCAGCAGTTCACCGCCGAATCCGATCTGCCGCTACGGCTCGCGATCTTGATCGATACCAGCAATAGCATTCGCGACCGCTTCAAATTCGAGCAGCAGGCGGCCATCGAATTCATCAACACCACCGTCCGGCCCCGGGAGGACAAGGCGATGATCGTTAGCTTCGATAGCGCCGCCGAACTTGTTTCGGACCTGATCGACGACCCCGAAAAACTCGCTGCCGCCATTCGCGGCTTGCGTCCAGGCGGCGGTACCGCTCTCTATGACGCACTGTTCTTCGCCTGCCGCGACAAGCTCCAGTTGGATCAGCCACGGGATAAATTCCGCCGCGCCGTTATTATCGTCAGCGACGGCGAGGATAACCAGAGCCGTGTTACCCGCGATCAGGCGCTTGAGATGGCGCAGAAAGCGGACGCGGTGATCTACGCGATTTCGACTAACATCACCCGCATTGAAAACGACGGCGACAAGGTTCTGAAATACCTGACCGCGGAAACGGGCGGCCAGGCATTTTTCCCTTTCAAGGTGCAGGACCTCGCGCAATCGTTCGAGAACATCGGTAATGAGCTCCGGCACCAATACAACATCTTCTATCGTCCCGAGCCGCTCAAGGCAGACGGGCTCTACCATCCGGTTGACGTCAGAGTGAAAGGCCGCAAAGACCTGCTGGTAAGAGCGAGAAAAGGTTACTATGCCCCCAGGCTGTAGCGTTACAGCGAACATGGCGGATTGACGTACCCGAAGATACGTCCGGCGTCGAAACGCTTTTGAGCGGTGGCGGGAAACCCGCCAGTGCGCCTCGTCTGGCCCCAAAAATCAACGCCAACGATTACTGCCCTTGCGGTAGCGGCAATAAGTTCAAGAAATGCTGTTTGGCGGCGCGAAGCGTGTGAAGTCTGTCGGGTTACGGGTGGCTTACGCCCGGATACCGTAACACTGTATAGTTCCGCAAGGTCACCGAGCCCGCGCTAGCCTGCGCCAGGAAATCGATCCTGAGCTTCGCGGTTATCGAATCCGAGGAATTGCTCACCCCCGCGGCAAAGCTCAACGCCGTCCCCCAGCTTTCCACGCTCAACTGCGCTCCCATCGCATCCAAACCCGCGTCCGCTCGCCCCGCAATCATCGTGTCCGAAGCGCCCGCGCTTCTCGATACCAACGTAGTCGCGCCCCATCGCACCTGGAATGCGAACCCCGTCGCGCCCGAGTGCGCGTAAGAAAATCGAATCTCCACGCGATCGCCCGGCTGCAAAGTGTTCCCTCCCACAGTGCAATTTCCGAGGCTGGTCAACAACGTCGAAGTAGTAGTCGTGCCGGTACTGCTGCAAACCACCTCCGCCGGTTGCCTCAACAGACCCGGCGCTTGGCTCCTTTGGCTCAACCCTCCCGCCAGCATGCCCGCGCCGCCGATCCGGTATGACGCGAGCAGCGTATCCGCCGCCTGCGGGATCGCGCCCGCCAGGAATTGAACCGTCCCGCTCGTTAAGGTGTAATCGGACCCGGTCTTCTGTAACAATCCGTTACGATATAGAGCCAGACTCGATGCCGGGCTGGGAGAATTCGCCAGGCCAAAAGTATCATTGGCGCCGTCGACGATCCCGAGTGGCGACTCCGCATCGATGAACGCAGGGTTCTGCGCCGGATCCGCGCACGGCCCGGCCGTGCCATCCACGCGTACGCAATCGGAAAGATTCCCGACCACTGTTTCCACCGCTCCCGAAGAGCTTATAACCGCTGCCCTCCCCAGCCCGAAAGAGGGGCCTTTTACGGGGCGCAGTCCGAGGTCGGCGAGCAACCCAACGACGTCCGCTTCCAGGATCGGCGTTTGACCCGCCGGCGGTAAATTCGCGCCAGTGTTCGGCGTATTCCGGATGTCTTTCAACCGTAACTGATGGTCGCTGCGTGGCACCGTCCAGGATTCCGAAAATTGCGCCAGCCCGTCACTCTGGTAGCGCACAAGATAAGGGTTCGGAGGAGTCGCATCCGCGTTCGGCACCAATTGAACGAACAAGTTCCCATTAACGATTGGAACCGTGACACTCTGCGTCGCGATATTCGAAGTGTCGGCGGATTGAAAGCTGTTCCAGGTGATCACGGCGGAACCGCTGAACCGCGTGCCATTCGCCTTATATAAGACATCTCCGATGCTCACCAACGGCGGTTGTGCCAGTGCCAAAAAAGAAAGCGCGGCCAGAATGGCCATCGTGCGCCTAATTAACATCCAATCCTCCAGATAGGTCGTGAAACGTGCGATCAAGATGCGTTTCTGGCCTTAGTCTATCGGCGCGCGCGCGCTGGACCTGCTCCCAGAAATCCCAATGGAATGTCTAAGTGCAACTAAGTTGGTAACTTGAAGAATTTAACTGAAGTTGTGACCTGTTATCATGAATGTTCATGACAGAGCCAACACCCACGGTAGTTATCGTGGGCCGGCCCAACGTTGGCAAGTCGACTCTCTTCAATCGCATTACCGGTCAGAGGCGCGCCATTGTCGGGGACGAGCCAGGCATCACGCGCGACCGCATTCACGGCGCCGCTGAATATCGTGGTCGGCATTTCGAAGTAATCGACACTGGGGGTATCATCGTCCAGGAAGAAGATTACATCCCAAGTCAAATTCTCCGGCAGGCCAACGTTGCACTTGAGCGTGCCGCGCATGTCGTTTTCCTGGTCGATGGCCGAAGTGAAATCACCGGTTCGGATCGCGATCTGGCGCAAATGTTGCTTCGCCTTGGCAAGCCCATCTCGCTAGCGGTCAACAAAGCCGATACGGGCGCGAAGGACGACATAGCCCATGATTTCTACTCGCTGGGCATCCGCGATCTTTTCCCGATCTCGGCGGAACACAACCTGGGCCTAGATCCTCTGCTCGCGCATGTAACGGAGAATTTCCCCGTGGTTCCCCAAGAGGAACCTGCGACGGCGATTCACGTCGCGATCATCGGACGCCCCAATGTCGGCAAATCGACCCTATTGAATGCGCTTACCGGAGAAGAGCGCGCGATCGTGTCACCCGTGGCCGGCACTACTCGCGATTCGGTCGATGAGCGCGTCACGCGGAACGGCGCCGATTACCTGTTTGTCGACACGGCGGGCATTCGCCGGAAAGGCAAGACCACCGAGATGACGGAGAAGCTGAGCGTAGTGATGGCGCGCCGCAACATCCGCATGTCGCACGTCGTGCTTCTAGTGATGGACGCGAGCGAAGGTGTGCTGGCCCTCGACAAGACAATTGCAGGATACGCGCACGAAGGCGGTCGCGCGATCGTTCTCTGCATTAACAAGTGGGATCAAATTCCCGAAGGCCGCAAGCGCGCCTTCGAACGGGATCTCCGCGACGAAATGAAATTCCTGGAATACGCGCCGGTGGTTTTTATTTCCGCTTTGGACGGCACCGGCGTCAAGAAGTTATTCGATGTGATCAAGAAGGTCTACGAAGCCGCATCGAAGCGGGTGACGACTGGCGAACTGAACCGCTTCGTCGAATCGCTCCATTTCGAGGAACGCAAGATCCGCTACATCACCCAGTCGTCGATCCGCCCACCAACGTTTATCGTCTTCACCGATCGCGGCGGCCCGCTCTACTTCTCCCACGAACGCCATCTGAGCAATCAAATTCGAAAACGTTTCGGTTTTGAAGGCACCCCAGTGGTCGTGAAGACTCGCTCGGGCGAAGCTAAATCCGGCCGCGGCTAGACTCGGGCCGACCGCCCCGGCATGCGAACTGTCGATGGCAGCGGTACCGTGACCGGCTCCAACCCGGCCTTCGCCAGCACCACATAAACCAGAAAGCCCGCAATGAAGCTATAAACCACGGCGGGCTGCGCGTACATCTTAATCGCGTCCGGAATCGGCAGGAAAGGTAAAATCCCTACCAAAAATCCGATCGCCCAAGCTCCATACCCCGCCCAGTTGATTCCTTCCCTTGGTCCCGCCCACTTCTTCCCCGAAAGCAGGTAATCCGCGGCCATCGCTCCGCAAATCGGACCGAACGATGCGCCCACGATCGTGAAAAATCCAATCAAATTCGCCGCCACGCCCGTCACCGCCAACACGATTGCGACGGTAACTCCGGCCATTGTCGAAGAGATTCGCGGCACGCCGGGAATCATGGTCGAAAAACTATTGCCCGCGATGAAGGCGCAAAAACACGCGGGCGGAATCGAAGCGATCGTGAACAGAAAAAACATGACGGTCGCCAGCCCGCCTCCAATTGCGCCAATCACGCTCGGGTAGGTGAAGTCCTTCAACCCCGGCATCAGCCCGTGCGCGCCCGCAACCGAAAGCAACGGCAATCCCGCCGCGTACAAAGCCGCGATCGCGATTCCGGCGAATCCGCCCTTCCGAACGTCGCTCTCATTCCGGCTGTTCATCCCGAAATCCGCCCCCGCCGCCCCTGCCGTGGCAAAGAATCCGATAATGGCCTGCACCAGCAATGTAAACCCGATGAACGGAGCCGGATTCGCCGGTGCATAACTTGCGATCCCGCTCTTCACGTTGAACAGCACAACCAAAATCATCAGAAACGGAATCAAGTTGAGGAACAGCGAAAGTTTCGCGACATATTGGATACCCATCACGCCGATGTAAGCCATCGCATAGCCCCAGACGATTCCAATAACGATGAACGGAAGGCTGCCGGGACTGGCGGTCGAATGAAAGCCCTTCAGAATAAAATCCGCGGCGAAGTACGTTCCGACCGCGAACCATCCAATCTGCAGCAACCCCATCAGCAGCCCCGGCATGATGTAGCCGCCTTTCGTACCGAAGGTCGAGCTGCCCACTACGTAGAGAGGGAAACCGGTCTTCATGCCCAGCATGGCTGGGACGTAGTAGTAAAGGGCGTAACAGAGAAGGCCCGCGACAACCACCGCCGCGAGGCACAACCCAATCCCGGCGCGGGTCAGAGTGCCTTCTCCCAGATTGGCGTAAAACGCGATCCAGAGAAAAATTCCTGCGTAACTCGGCGCCGTATTCACATACCACGCCGCGCGATTTTTCTGAGGATTTGGAACTGCTTTCGATATGTAATCCGGCAGCATGGCCGCCAGTATACTACGGTCGATTCCAACGGCCGCCGCTGTTCACACACGCTGACGCGCTCGCCGCGGCGCGTCTACCCGCTCATCGATCCCAAAAACTCGCCGTTCGATCGCGTTTTCGCGAGCTTATCCAGCAGCAATTCCATCGTCTCCACTGGCGATAGCGGATTCAGCACCTTCCTCAGAATCCAAACCCGGTTCAGCTCTTCTCGCGGCATCAGCAGTTCTTCCTTGCGCGTGCCGCTCTTGTTAATGTCGATCGCAGGGAACACACGCTTATCGACCAGCTTGCGCTCCAGGTGGATTTCCATGTTGCCCGTGCCTTTGAACTCTTCGAAGATCACGTCATCCATGCGGCTGCCGGTATCGATCAGCGCCGTCGCGATAATCGTCAGCGATCCGCCCTCTTCGATATTCCGGGCCGCCCCGAAAAATCGCTTCGGACGCTGCAACGCGTTCGAATCGACGCCGCCCGAAAGCACCTTGCCCGAAGGCGGAACAATCGTGTTATAGGCTCGCGCCAATCGCGTAATCGAATCGAGCAGAATCACGACATCCTTTTTATGCTCGATCAGTCTCTTCGCCTTTTCAATCACCATCTCGGCGACCTGGACGTGCCTGGTCGCGGGTTCGTCAAAGGTCGATGCAATCACTTCGCCGCGCACCGACCGCTGCATGTCCGTGACTTCTTCGGGCCGCTCGTCTATCAGCAGCACGATCAGCGTCACTTCCGGATGATTGGTGGTGATCGAATTCGCGATATTCTGCAGCAACATCGTCTTTCCCGTGCGAGGAGGGGAAACGATGAGCCCGCGCTGGCCCTTGCCGATAGGCGTTAACAAATCCATCACGCGGCCCGAGAAATTCTCGCGCGTGGTTTCGAGCTTCAGCCGGTTATTGGGATATAGCGGCGTCAGATTGTCGAAGAAAATCTTATTGCGCGCTTCCTCCGGCGGCTCGAAGTTGATCGCGTCCACCTTGATGAGCGCAAAATACCGCTCGCCTTCTTTCGGCGGACGGATCTGCCCTGAGATCGTGTCGCCGGTGCGCAGATCGAATCGGCGAATCTGCGAGGGCGATACGTAAACGTCATCGGGGCCCGGCAAATAGTTGTATTCGGGCGCGCGCAGAAATCCGAAGCCGTCCGGCAAGCACTCGAGCACGCCTTCGGAAAAAATCAGCCCGCTCTTCTCCGCCTGCGTCTGTAAAATCTTGAAAATGAGTTCCTGCTTGCGCAGTCCGGCCGCGCCCATAACCGCCAAATCCTTGGCAACCTGGTTAAGCTTTTGAATGCTCATGTCCTTCAACTCGACAAGGTCGAGCGTCGGCGAGCCGTTCTTGGCGTTTGCTTGCGCGTTCTTGCGCCGTTGCGCGTGCTGATGCTGCGCGGTGACTTGCGCGCCACCTTGGGGCTGTGGGGCACCCACT
>JALYXS010000367.1 GCA_030946965.1 Acidobacteriota bacterium | reverse complement strand
ATCGTGGGATCTCCGGGATTTGGATGACCCGCGGCCGCTTGGTCCAGCGCGTCCCCGAGCCATTTTGTGAAATCCGCCGTAGCCGCGGGAGACGCGTGCGGCATGCCCGCTGGGGGCATTTGACCCGCACTGACTTTGCGTAAAACTTTCTCCCAAACCGCGGAATCGGGGCTTACCTTTTGGGGATCGATCGCATCGAGCGCAACGCCGGCCGTCTTTACCTTTTGGTTGTGGCACGCCACGCAATACTGATTCACCAAAGCGCGGGGCGTGGGGGACGCCGCGGAACTGGAGATCTTTTGTTGCGTACTGGCGAGGGGGGCAAAACTGAAGGCTAAAGCCACGGGTACTAAATACAAGCCCCCGTGAAAACGCCAAACAGTTGGTTTCGGGGCTTGCATTCTATGTTGAGCTTGCGAACTTCGCTGATGAGTAGGCGTTGTGGTCTAGCCTCAGGTTACAGATGTTATAAGGATATCAAATGTCACCGTTTTTGAAAAGCCGCTGGTCGATTCCAACGGCATTTTCGGTCAACGTCACGGTCCGTCCGGCCGCAATGTGTTTCCAGGCCTGCGTGCCGCCATTCGGCCAACGAACCTTTATGTGGTCCACCATGCTAGCAGCGCCTAGTCCGAAGTGCAGCACCAGATCGTCCTGCGAGTAGTAGCTGCCGCCGCCGCGAACCTCATCGATCCGCGTATGCCCTCCGGCGGTGACTTCTACTCGCGCGCCAATGGCGCTCCGATTCGATCTTGTGCCGATCAACCGGATGCGGATCCCATGCCCACCGCCGGCAATCGTGTTCTTCAGGACGCTGGGAGGCTCATTCATGTTCACGATGACGATCTCCGGACGGCCATCGCCATCCAGATCCCCGACAGCCAAGCCGCGCGCCGGCCGCTTTGTTTCGAGCGCCGGGCCGACTTGCGAAGTTACATCGGCAAAGCGCCCGTTTCCCAGATTCCGGTAAACCAGCGTCTTCTGCAGGTATTTGTCTCCCAGTTGGGCGCGGTCGACTTCGGGGTAAAAATGACCGTTCGCCATCACCAGGTCTTTCCAGCCATCGTCGTCGAGATCGACGAAAGCGACACCCCAGCCGAGGAGGTGATTCGCTCCCAAACCCGCGGCAAGCGCGACCTCGGTGAAAAATTTGCCATCCTCGTTGCGATATAGCGAGGGCAGATCGCCGGAGAAATTAGTTTTCGCGATGTCGAGGAATCCGTTGCCATCGAAATCCGCGACGGCAACGCCCATGCCGGATTGCAGTTGCCCATCGGCATTGTAGGCCACGCCGGCTTCGACGCCGCGCTCCTCGAACGTGCCGTCGTGCCGATTGTGATACAGCAAACTGGGAGTCTGATCGCAGGCGACGTAGATGTCCGGCCAGCCATCGTTGTCGAAATCGGCGGCTACTATGCCGAGACCGTACCGGCCGCCGGGCTTGAGAATGCCCGCCTTTTCGGAAACATCGGTGAAGGTACCGTCGCCGTTGTTGTGGTAGAGGATGTTGTGCGCCAGAGGAAGGCCGAGCGGGCCGCATGCCACGGCCAGTCCCATCCATAGGCAATGCGGCGCGGTACCCGGCTTCGGCGTCGTTTTCAGGTCGAGATCCACGTAATTCGAGACGAAAATATCGAGCAACCCGTCGCGATCGTAATCGAGGAACGCGCAGCCGGCGCCATAGCGAGTCCCGGTGACCGGAAGTCCGGATTTCGCGGTGACATCTTCGAAACGGCCATCACCGGTGTTGCGGTAGAGGATATTGTGCCCGTAATAGGTGGCGAACAGGTCCGGATGGCCGTCGTTATCGTAATCGCCCACGCACACGCCCTGGCCCCAGCCCTCGGTAATGAAACCGGCTTTGCGCGAAACATCGGTGAAGTGGCCCGTGCCGTCGTTGTGATAAAGCTGGGCGGTCGAATTGCCGCGATGGTCGAGCGTGGTTCCGTTGGCAATAAAGATATCGTTCGCGCCGTCGCCGTCGTAATCGAAAATCGCCGCCCCGTTGCCGGTCTCCTCGAAAATGTAAGTTTTGGCGCCGCGGCCGCCAGATGTATTGGGAATCGTGAGCCCGCTCGAAGCGGCGATATCTATCAACCGGATCGCCGGGCCGCCGGCAAACAAAGCGGCCGTCGCTAACAGTAGCGGTAGACGTCCTTCGAAGCGGCAAGGCAGGGACACTCGTTCATAAGGTAACAGCGCCGGGCGGCCTACGCCGGTGTGGTATTCTTCGCTCAAATCTTTCCCCCGAAACTTCCGGCTAGGAGAATCGACGTGCAAACGGCAAAGCTCATCTTGACAGCCCTCGTGTTAGCGAATTCCGTACCCGCTCTCGCGCAGACGGATTGGGAGGTCGTGAAGACATTTCACGTCGGCGGACAAGGCGGATGGGATTATCTCACCGTCGATTCGCGGACGCATCGCCTATACGTTCCGAGGGGCACGCACACGATGGTGATCGACTCCGAATCGGGTAAGACCATCGCCGATATCCCCGGTCAGAAGATCGCTCATGGCGTTGTCATCGTTCCCGAAGCAGGGCGCGGTTTCATCAGCGACGGAGGCGGGGCTGGCGGCATCGTGATTTTCGATTTGAAGACGAACGCCGTTCTGGGCACGGTCGCCGCCCAGCCCGACGCCGACGGCATTATTTTCGACTCCGCCAGCGGGCGCGTCCTGGTAGTGTCCGGCGATAAGGGAGTGCTGATGTCATTCAAGCCGGACATCGATCCCAAGAGCGGAAAGATCGATGCGCCAATCGCGCTGGAAGGAGCGCCGGAGTTCCTCGCATCCGACGGAGCCGGTAAGGTCTATATCAATTTAATGGATAAGAATGAAGTTGCGGTGGTTGACTTCCCGGCAAGAAAGGTGATCGCGCGCTGGCCCGTGGCGCCCGGCGGCGCGCCGGTTGGGATGTCGATAGACAAGGAGAAGGGCCGCCTCTTCATCGGATGCCGGAAACCGCCGAAATTGATCGTGATGAGCACCAGAGACGGGAAGGTAATGGCGGACCTGCCGATTGGCGATGGAGTCGATGCCACAAGTTATGGCGACGGCCAGGTGTTCGCCAGTTGCGGAGCTAGCACGCTTGCGGTGGCCCGCGAAACGTCGCCGGGGAAGTTTGAAATCGTCCAGACGGTGAAAACGCCCCAGGGTGCAAGAACGATGGGTCTCGATCCCACGGCCCGCAAGATCTATCTGCCAACCGCGGAATATGAGGAACCCAGGGCTGGCGCCGGGGGCCGTCCGAGAATGAAGCCGGGCACATTCATGATCGTCGTGGTTGCCCCTCACGCCGCGCGCCAGGCGGCTCGATAAACAGCCTCTAGCGCGATATACTGGCACTGTGTTCAAACCGCTATTCGCTTTCGCGGCTGTCGCGCTTCCCTTATTTGGCGCCGATTTGTCCGGCATCTGGACCGGCCAATTAACGGATAAGAACGGCGATCCGCACGATCTCGCTTTTCAATTGATCGAGAAGGGCGGCACGATAACCGGTAAGATGTATGGCGATAACGAAAGCACGCCCATCTCGGAGGGCAAGGTCTCGGGCCGGGAAATTACTTTCTCGACGAAAAGCGAGATGAATGGCCAACACACCACGTTTGTCTATAGCGGGACCGTCGATGGCGGCGGTATTCAGGTCACGCGCAAGCGCGTGGAAGTTAGGGATATTCCGGCGGCTAAAGATCCCGAGAAGAAACCGGAGCCTAACCCGGTGATCGTGCTGAAGCGGCTGACCTGAAAAGGTCTCGCGGCAAGCCTACGGGAACAGCAGTGTGCGAATTTGTTTGCTTAGACGGTCAAGTTCATTTTTGTTGTGGAGTAGTAGGTGGTGCCCCCGAACTTTGGACGTGTTTTCGCGGCAATCCTGCGCCAAGGCCAAACTAATTGTCTCGAACGAGCCGAGATCGTTCTTCAGTCTTTCCGGTTCGGTAAAAACACCGAGGATGAATACTTTGTCGATCAGAGGCGCTGGAATTATCTCTTTGGCAGAGTCACCTAGAATTAGTCTGGGCATCGGGCGTAGGATGAGCATTCGCTTGAAGACGCCCAAAGAATCCTCAGTCGATTGTTGTTGAATAATTGGCAATGCCACCAAGTGCCAGTCGATGACGAAATTCGCGTCGTTCTGCTTACCCGCTCCCGCCAAATGGACTTGCCCCATGTTCCTTGTGTAAACGGGCGAGCCGCCAACCGAGATCTTCTCCTCCACAACGCGAAGTTCCTAGAAACCTTTCGGGAAGTCGAAAGCGACCGTATCCGTAAATTGCGTCGCCCAAATGAACGTAAAGACGACGTATCACCAGAGAATCATAACGCGCCCTTGGCGCAGCTTCGATATTGGCCGCGTTTTGCCTTAAAGATGAAAAATTTCTTACTTAGCGGCACAATATAGGCAGCGCGAACCGCGGAGCCGGTCCAATGAAAAGCCGCAACGTCGAACATTCCGGGCAAGTTGAGACGATTCTTCTGGTTGACGATGAACCTGGCGTGCGGCGGCTCGTCCGCGAGATGCTCACCATGAGCGGCTTTACAGTTTACGAGGCAAGCGGCGGACTGGAGGCGCTTCGCCTCGCCCTTGGATTGAAGCAACCGCTAAATATGTTGGTGACGGACATTATCATGCCCCAGATGGATGGCCACGAATTGGCGCGAGAACTGGCGCGGTTACATCCCGCAACCCGAGTTCTGTTTATGTCCGGTTATTCAACCGACTCCAATATTAAGAAAGTCACGGCAATCGGCGGACGCTGCATTCCCAAGCCGTTTTCGATGGAAGATTTGACTCGAACGATTCGCGAGATGCTGGATACGCCGTGGGCCGGACTGTCCCTAGAGGGGAGTAAAGGCGCCTCCAAATAGGGCGCGGAGCTCGACAAAGCTTTGAACCACCTTCAATCGGCCGTTCGCTTCCGGCAATTCCTCTTTTTCCAGGCCCCAGGTGCGCTCGTGCGGCACGAAAACGGCTTGCATTCCCGCGGCTAGCGCGGGATTGATGTCCGACTTCGGGCTGTTTCCGATCATCCAGGTGTGGTCCAAATCGAAATCCCGGTCGGCGGCCAACTTTGCATAGGCTTCGCGGTTTTTCTCTTTCACGATCTCGCAGTGGGCGAAACAAGAGCGCAAACCGGAGCGGTCGATCTTCAGGCTCTGTTCATCGGGATGGCCCTTGGTGAATAGCGTGAGCTCGTGGCGCTCCGCGAGGACGGGCAGTGTTTCGGCAACACCGGCGAGCAGTTCCATGGGGCAGGAGAGTATGCGCCGCGCATACGACACGACGACGTCCAGGTCGCCTTCGCGAACGCCTCGCTCGGCCAATCTCAAATAACACTGGCTCAGATTCCGTCCATAGTTCAGCGCACCGTAACCGTGAATTTTATTGTTCGCGGTTTCGATCTCATCGAGTGCGGCCCGGATCGCGTCCGGCGTCATGGCGGAGTGATTTAGGAACTCGCAGAATTCGTCAAACGCCCGCTCAAAGTAGATGTTGTTCTCCCAAAGCGTGTCGTCCGCATCGAAAATCAGGTGCTGCCGCCTCATCTTCGCGCTTGAGGGGCAAGGCGGAACGGGATCTCGACCAGCACATCCACGTCGACCGGAACGCCATCGCGCATGGCCGGCGTAAACTCCCATTTGGCCAGAGCGTCCATCGCGCTTCGATCCAGGCGGTCGTCCAGGCTCTTGACCAGCGAGACGGTATCTACGCGGCCGTTCTTTTGGATCACGCAGGCTAACCGAACCTGGCCTTCCACGCGCTCCTCGACAGCCGTGGGAATGTACTTGGGGTCGACCTTCCGGTGCGGCAGGGGCGGGGTAATCTCTCCGGCATTCAACTGAATGTCGTTGCGGTCCGCGTACCACATCAACCAGCTTCCGACATAGCTTGTGATATTCGGCATCTGGATCGCGGTGGTGTAAACCTGGCGTCCTTCAAACCGCGGATCCGGGGCGCCCGCGACGCGAGCTGCTCGGTGCCCAATATCATGCACGGTCAAATACTTCGACACATCCCGCGCGGCGGTTGAGGCGGGCGGATGAAAGGTTCCGATAGGCGTGGTTCTCGCCATCAACGTGGGGCGGGTATCCTTTCCTCCTCCCCGGATCATGAGATCCGGGACGGTGACGCCCTTGCCAGTCGATCCGATTCCCCCATCGGCATTTATTTTGGGACCGGCGGCAAACTGCGCGGGCCGCGAGCCTTCGGGAAGCGGCGCGAGACGGTCGGACGGATTGAGTCCGACAACGGCTGCATTCAAGCTGCTGGGGGCCAGACCGCCGGGCGGCGCACCCGATTCGAGTTCGGGCGGAGCAGGTACTGCCGCGGCCAATGCATCCGAACCGTTCGAGCCCGGAGCCTTTCCAGGAGTCTGTCCCACGGGCGCCGTAAAAGGCTTATAAATTCGAGGCAACGCAGCCATATTCCTAGGGATCGTTTTTACGCCGTTCTCAGCCAGTACGGGGGCCGCGGGCAGGAGGGGTACTTCGAAGGAAGCTCTGATTCTGCCCGGTGGCGGCGCTTCGAAGGTTTTCCAGATCTTTTGTGGTGGCAGCGTGGCGAGTTGCCGTAGCGTATCGAGGCTCTTCTGGTCGACCGGTTTTATGCTGGGCACTGCCGGCATGGTTATTGGCTTACCGGATGCCATTCTGACAACCGGACGCGGGGGCTGGAATTCCTTGCGCTTCACGGGAACCGGGGCGATGGGCGGAAGCTTCACCGCTAGTATATTGGCGGATGCTACTTCTTTCGGAAGCTTGATCTCCGGCAGGGGTTGCCAAACCATTTGCGTGGCTTTCGGCGCGTCCTTCGGGGAGGAGACGATAGACTGTCTCATCTTGACCTCGACGCGCGGCGGCCGGGGATCGGCGGAAGAGTCGGGCGAAACATCGGGCAGCTTGTCCTTGAACTTGTACCAGACCAACTGGTGCTCATGGGTGGCGATCAACTGATCGTAGGCGGATGGATTATGGGGCAGGCGCACCGCGGGTCCAAGCATCAGCATCGCAACCAGGATTCCGTGCGCGAGCAGCGAAACCACGATCGGCCCAGATCTTGGCTTCAGATCCACCGTCCCGGCCAACCAGGGGTTATAGTCCCGCTGGTTTTGCGCCGGATCCATTAAGTGGGGCAAGGTGCTTCATCCTGGTGGTCTGATTCAATTTGAGGACGTATCCATTCAAGAACGAACTAAGCTGCTTCAGACGATCGGCTTCGGATCGGTTTCGCAATAAAACGGCCTGAAAATCCGTGTCCTGCACGGCCTGGGCCAACTGAAAGCTGAGCTGCGGGTCCGACAAATCCGGATCGGAGTACCCTTTCATCTCTCCGCTCTCGACCAGCCCTTGGTATTGCCGCAGCGCTGTTTGTTGAAGCTCGAGGGAAGCCGGACCCGGCTCGTCGTCGTCGAAGAATTCAACGCTGCCTTGCAGATACAATTTATCCTGATTAAGCTGCACGATTTCGAAACGGCGGAATCCGCGCGTCAGGATATCCATCCGTCCATCGGGATATTCGGTCAGCACTTTTTCGACAACGACCGTACACCCCGCGCTAACGATCCCTTCATCCTTCGCCAGCACGATGCCAAATTCGGATTTGGATGAGATAGCCTCGCCAACCATCTCTTTATAGCGATCCTCAAAAATGTGCAAGGGAAGCTGCGTGCGCGGAAAAACAACCATGCGCAAGGGGAAAAGCGGCAGCAACTTCGACATAATTTATTGTAGACCGCCGCCATTTCTTATCGCGGTTTGAGACTTACAATGATGTAACGCGTCTTGAGGGACGGGGATAAGTGAAACTGGACGGCAAAGTCGTCGTAATCACCGGGGGTTCCGAGGGTATTGGCGCGGCGTGCGCCGCGGCATTCCGCGGGCGAGGAGCCCGCCTCTCGCTTACGGCCAGATCGGGGGAACGGCTTGCCCAGGTGGGCGGAGCGGATGCGTTGACCACCGCCGGCGACATAACGCTGCAGGAAACGCGCGACCGGGTCGTCGAGCGCACGATCGAGCGGTTTGGCCGAATTGACGTATTGGTCAACAACGCCGGCATGGGCATGTACTGGCCATCCTGGAACCCGCGCCTCGAAGAAGCACGGCAAATGTTCGAGCTGAACTTCTTCGCTCCGCTAGGGATGATCCAGAACGTCGTTCCGCACATGCGCCGGCAGAAATCGGGAACGATCGTCAACGTAGGGTCGATTGCAGGTAAGCTGACGGTACCATGGCTGACGCTCTATTCATCGACAAAATGGGCCATGGGTTCGCTCACGAACGGATTGCGCATGGAGCTAAAACACGACGGAATTCATGCCATTCAGGTTTGCCCGGGCTACGTTAACACGGATTTCCAGAGGCATGCGTTGGGAACGCATCCGCCGGAGAAGGTAGTCGGCGGGAAGAAGTTTGCGATTAGCGCGGAGGAATGCGCCGCGGCAATCGTTCGCGGGGTGGAACGGGACGCTCGAACGGTGTTGGTCCCGCGCATGGGTTGGACCGTGGTGGCGCTTTCCCGGCTATTTCCCGCCATCGTCGACAGCTACTTGGCCGCGCTCCACGGGAAGGTTTCCCCCGAGGACGCGGGCTATCCTGGTCTCCGGGAACTTAAGTAGTGATCCAAGAATTTCAAAGACGTTTCGGCGCGAAATCGTCTTTGCCGGACAAGGAAATACACGTATACCGCGCGCCAGGCCGGGTAAATCTGATCGGGGAGCACACCGATTATAACCAAGGCCTCGTGCTCCCCATTGCGCTTGATTTAGCGACATATGCGGCCTGCGGTCCGTCTGGAGATGGGCGGCTGCGCCTGATCTCCGAGCACTACCGGGAGACGCTCGATATTCCGGTCCAAGACATCCCCGCGGCGAAACGAACCAAACACTGGACAGACTATGTAATTGGCGTGGCGCAACAACTGCTAACCGCCGGTTTCACCATTGAACCCAAGAACATCCTGATCCGGAGTACGGTGCCCGACGGATCGGGATTAAGTTCTTCGGCGGCGCTCGAGGTGTCCGCTGCGTTGGCGCTGCTCGATGGCCGCGCGATCGAGCCGCTGCGGCTGGTTCAACTCTGCCAAAAGGCGGAAAACCATTTCATCGGAATGCCGAGCGGCATTATGGATCAGTACATTTCCGTTTTCGGCCAAGCCCACCGCGCGGTCGAACTGGACTGCCGCGGCCTCACGCACGAGTTAGTGGAACTGCCATCGAATGTGGCGATCCTGGCTGTCAATTCGACCGTTAAACATGAGCTTGCGCACTCCGCGTACGGAGAGCGCACCGAGCAATGCGCCATGGCGGTCGATGCGCTGCACCGCGGTTACGCCGAAGTCGGCAGCTTGCGCGACGCGACGCTGCGGCAATTGGAACAGACGCCGCTGCCAGCCGTAATCAGGCGTCGCGCGCGCCATGTAATTACCGAGATCGCCCGTGTCGGTTTGTTTGTAAATGCGTCGCGGCGCGGCGATCTCGATCGAATGGGCGAGCTCTTCGTCGAATCGCATTTAAGCCTTGAACACGATTATGAAGTGAGCTGCCCGGAACTCGATTTCCTGGTAAATGCCGCCATCGGCATCGATGGCGTTTATGGCGCGCGCATGACGGGTGGTGGTTTTGGCGGTTGCACCGTCAATCTGGTCCGTCCCGACGCGGTCGAACACGTCACCAAGGAAATTGCGAACAGTTACCGAGAACGGTTTGGCATCAATCCGCCCGTTTTTCGTTGTGTCCCCTCGCAAGGCGCGGCGAGAATACAGGATGTCTCGACGATCCCCGCCTAACAACCCGAAGCACGAAGCGAAATCGGAATCATCTTAGTTAGCCACCAGAAACCACGTAGGAAGCAGGCAAGAAACTGAGTTGACTGCCTGACCGTACTCCCGCACACTTGCTACTTGCAACCTAAGATAAGGCAATTACTCTGCGCGCGTGCGGGGAAATGGGAACCGGGCTTACCGACGTACTAGTACGTCACTTACCCCAATTCCTTGTTTCCGGGGGTAGTAGCGGTTAGTCTGGATTTAGCCGCTTGAAGCTGTTGAAGCCAAAAGCGGGAACTCAGGATGGGACTAGAAGGGCGGTAGCTTGTCTAAAGCGTGCTTGCCCGAAAGAGTCACCGGACTAAAACAAATGCCGCAAAAAGCTCTGACAACCCCCATCGAATGCCCGCGCGCGGCGCTCACTTTACGCGACGTCGCGGATACTTTATTCCGCCAGAAACACTTTATCCTGTCATTATTTTTGCCGCTCTTGGTTATAACCGCCGCCAGCTTGTATCTGAAACCCGATGTATACGAATCGGAGATGATTCTCCTGGTAAAGAACGAGCGGGTGGATGCGATCGTAAGTCCCGAACAGGCATCGATCCCGGGCAAGGGCGAGGTCGGTGAGTCGCAGATCGCGACTGAAATCGCGCTGCTCTCCGGCAAGGAACTTTTTCGCGAAGTAGTGCGGCAATGCAATCTGGCAAATGCCAATCCGGGCGACACGCCGGAAAAGCGCGCGTTACTTATCGAGAGGGCCGGGAGGAAGCTTGAAAAGGACATCAAGATCTCGCCGGTGCTGAAGGCGAATATGATTAGGGTCACTTACACGGCGCGCAATCCCGCATTGGCCGCGTTAGTGTTGCAGGTTCTCGCCGATGAGTACATGAAGACTCATCTTAAGGTACACAGCGCGTCCGGCACTTACCAATTTTTCGATCAGCAATCCCGGCTGTATGAAGGCCGGCTTCGAGACGCGGAGAACAAGCTAGCGCAATTTCAGCAGAAGACCAATATCGTCATACTCGGTCAACAGAAAGACTTAAATCTGCGCAAGCTAGTCGACCTCGAAGGTGTTCTTCGCGATACTCATGTTACTCGCGACGAGACACATCGCCGGATCGCGACGCTGCGCGGCAAGCTCGCCGGCATGAATTCCCGAATCACCACGCAGGCGCGCAGTATCCCCAATCAGTATTCGGTCGAGCGCATGAGCACCATGCTGGCGGAGATGCGGAATAAGCGCACCGAACTGCTGACGAAGCTGTTGCCAAACGATAGGAACGTCTTACAACTGGAGCAACAGATCGCCGATACCAGATCCGCGCTGGAGCGCGCGTCCCGGCTGACCTCAACCGAGGAAACGACGGATGTGAACCCGCTGCGCCAGAGCCTGATGGCCGAGCTGGCGCAGGCGGAATTGAATGCGAATACGCTTCAGGCCCGGTCCGAAGGACTGTCCCAGCACGTAGCCGAGTACCAGCGGGAACTGGCGAAGCTCGAACGCTCGACGGCGGACGACGGGGATCTCAACCGGTCGATCAAGAATGCCGAAGAGAATTTTCAATTGTATGCCAAGAAGCGCGAAGAAGCGCGCATCACCGAGGCTCTCGACAAAAATAAGATCGCCAACGTCGCCGTGGCCGAGCCGTCGAGTATCCCGCTGATTGCGCAACCGAAATTGTCGGGGGCGGTGATTACCGGATTTCTTTTCGGAACGCTCGTGATTCTCGGCTCGTGTTTCCTGGTCGGCGTCCGGCGCAAGAAGGTGTACACGCCCTGGGAGCTCGAAGGCCTCACCTACATTCCCGTTCTCGCGACTGTCCCCAATCAACCCGGGTTGGGGTGGCAGCCGGTACACGACGTTGTGGCCGAATGGGACATCAAGAAAGAAATCATGGAGGCACCGGTACTGTGACGAATTATCGAAAGGGCGCGCCGGAACCGGTGAACGATTCCGTGAACCATTGGACGAACACGCCTCTAAACGCGTTATCGCGCGGACATGCCGACGCGGCTCCCGCCGCCGGGTTCTATCTGCCATTGATCTACACGCTGATGCAATCCCGCCAGAGCGGCGGCCAATGCGGACGCTTCGCGTTCACGGCGGTTTCACGGGGCGAAGGCGTGACGAGCGTGGTTCAATCGCTCGCCAAAGAGATGGCGCGGCACACCGGCGAGCGCATCCTCATCGCGCCAAGCGGCAGCTTGAACCGCATCGTTTCCCCCGACGCTCGAGAACTCGAAAGGCGCGTGGTGCCCGTCTCTTCGATGGTGTGGACAGTACCCGGACCGGAGTTGATCGGAAGCGCCGCCAATTCGTTCGGCCAGAACCGCGGATTTCACGCGCTGGATGGAAAGTTCGGATTTTTGCTGATCGATTGCCCTTCCTTGAAGCGGTCGTCCGAGGCGCTTTATCTGAGCAAGCATATCGATGGCGTGGTGCTGGTGGTGGCGGCCGGCGAAACGCGCAAGGATCACATCGAGCAGGCGCGCAAACTGATCAAGGTATCGGCAAGCACGCTGCTCGGCTTCGTTCTGAACAAGAGAACCTATCCGGTTCCGGATTGTATCTACCAGCGGCTCTAACATGGCTAACCGTAAAATTGTAATTTCGACCATCGCAACGATCGCAACAATAACGGCGATCGCGTCGTTCGGCTTGGTTCCCGCCCGGGCCGCCACCGGATCCACGCTCCAAGAGCGCAACCCGCGTTACCGCCTGCAGCCCAACGACGTGGTCGAAGTGCAGTACCGTTACACGCCCGAATACAACGGCACCGTATCGGTGGAGCCGGACGGATTCGTGTCTCTTCAACTCGTCGGACAAGTCAAGATCGGCGGTTTGACGCTCGAAGAGGCCTCGGACGCGATCGTGGGCAAAGCCAACACCCGCCTGAAAGATCCCGAAGTTACAGTGCTGTTAAAAGATTTCGTGAAGCCGAAAATCACTGTCGCGGGCGAGGTGAATCGCCCGGGAACGCTCGAAATCCGAGGCGAGATGACGGCTATCGAGGCGATTGCGCTCAGCGGCGGCTTCAAAGACAGCGCCAAACATTCGCAGGTAATCCTGCTGCGCCGCATTAACCCCGAAACGGCGGAAGTGAAAGTTATCAATATTAAAAAAGCAATGACGGCGGACGGGATTCGGGAAGATGTCGCGCTGCGCCCGGGCGACATGCTGGTAGTGCCGCAAAACCTGGTCGCCAAGATCGATCGCTACGTGAAGTGGGCCACGGTCGCGCTTTACGGCGTCCGTGGAATCGTGCCGTAAACCGCGTTTAAATTCTCAATTTTCAGAAGAAGCCATCCATGAATCCATCAGGAAACGTCACCATAGTATTGGCCGACGATCACTCGATCGTACGCGAGGGCATCGCCGCGCTGTTTCGTGGCAAGCCGGAGTTCGACATCGTGGGTGAGTGCGGGGATGGCTTCGCGGCCGTCGAGTTGATCATCTCCCTGCAACCGAAGTTCGCCGTTTTGGATCTCAACATGCCAAAACTGCACGGAGTCGAGGTAATTCGCAAGATTCGCGACGCCAACTGCCCCACTAAGATCATCGTGCTCTCCATCAGCCGGGACGAAGAGATGCTGAAGGAAGTTTTCCGCAGCGGCGCGAACGGTTACTTGTTGAAAGAAGGACCGGCCCGCCATCTTCTGGATGCAATTAGTTACATTCAAGACGGCGGGCAGTATCTTACGCCGTTGATGCGGCGCGAAACGTTGGGCGACCGCCGCAAGGGCCAGGCGGAAAGCCCGCTCGCTTCGCTCAGCCGGCGGGAATACGAAGTGTTTGCCTTCCTGGTGGACGGCATGCGGCCCAAAGATATCGCCACGCTGCTGAACATCAGCCCCAAGACGGTGGACACTTACCGCTCAAATATTATGCGCAAGCTCGGCATCCACGACATCGTGGGATTAGTGAAGTTCGCCATTCAGCGCAATCTTACTTCGACTAATAGCGCCACCGATAAATTCAAGGGCCAACCGGAGTAAGCGCGGATCTACACCGGATCGTGAATGAGAACTTTACTCGCGTTTTTGAAACATAAGCTCGTCGAAAACATGGCCGCCATGTACGGCGTCCAGTTTAGCCGCAAGCTGCTGCCATTGGCGAGCGTGCCTTATCTGGCGCGAACGTTGGGGCCGGCCGGTTGGGGCACGGTGGCGTTCGTCGGCGCGCTGGGCGAGTTGATCGTTCTCCTGATTGAATTCGGTTTCAACTTGTCGGCAACCCGGGAGATCGCGCGTCATCGGGATTCGCGCGGCGTATGCAGTGAAGTGATGGCGGGGGTGCTGGGCGCGCAAATAGGTCTCGCCGTGCTGGGCGTGGCATTGGCTTTATTGGCCGCGCGGTGGATTCCTTTGCTGCGGGATAACCCGCGATTACTGCTTGCCGGGTTGTTCTACGCTTTGGCGCAAGGTTTTCTGCCGCTCTGGTTTTTCCAAGGCTTGGAACGGATGCGGGTGGCGGCGGCGCTGGAAATTTCAGGAAAGATAGTCGCGTTGGCGGGGCTCTTTATTTTCGTCCACGCGCCCGCCGACGGATGGAAAGTGCTGGCGCTGCAAGGTCTCGCGCCCGCGCTCTCGAGCGTGGCGGGAATTTGGCTGGCCTACCGCGCGATTCCCTTCCGCGCGCCGTCGCTCGAATTGGTCCGGGAAGCCCTGCGGACCGGCTGGCCGATGTTTCTGTTCCGCGGCGGAGAAAGCCTCTACGGCGCGGGAAATGCCTTCATCCTCGGGCTGTTCGCGCCACCGGTGGTGGTGGGATATTTTTCATCCGCCGAAAAAATGGGCAAAGCGGCTTTTGGCCTGCTGAATCCAATCCGCGAGGCGCTGTATCCCCGATTGAGCCACTTGGCCATTCACAATCCGGCGCGCGGCGCGTCTCTCGCGCGCTTGGGCGCGGTGGTCATGGGCTTGGGTGGACTGTTTACCGGCGGGTTGTTGTATCTGGCCGCGCCGGTGCTCATCCGAATACTGATGGGCCATGCGTTCGATCCCGCCGTGCAGGTTCTGCGCATCTTGTCGGTGCTGCCGTTTCTTCTCTCGTTCACGTATTCGATCGGGCTGCAGTGGCTGTGGCCCTTGGGCCGCGACGGCGTCGTGAACCGCATCATCCTCATGGCCGGTGTGCTAAATGTATGCCTCGCTTTCCTACTCGCCCGTCGGTTTATGCACTTGGGGATGGCTTGGTCGGTAGTGGCTTCGGAAACGTTCGTCTGCGTCTGCCTGGTTACGATCGTGGTCCGGTCGACGGCGTTTTTCGACAGTCCGCTCGTCTCGCGAACCCGGCGTTCCCCACTTGAAGTCGAAGAACTCGCGGCCAACTAACATGCCCGGCATCGCATTGAATTCCCGATTTTACGCGCACCGTCCCACCGGGATGCAGCGTTACGCCCTCGAACTGGCCGGACGCTTTGGCGGGAATATCCAACAGATCCGGCCAGATCGCCCGCTAAAAGGCGCGGCGGGACATCTCTGGGAGCAGTTCTACTTGCCCGCCGCATTGAAAGGGCGGATGCTCTGGAGCCCCAACAATACAGGGCCCCTGGCGGTCGCGAATCAGGTTTGCACGTTTCACGATTTGATTCCGCTCGACCGTCCGGAGTGGTTCAATCCGCGGTTTGCGGCTTGGTACCAGTGGCTGCTCCCCCGGCTCGCCCGTAAGGTGCGGCGCATCATTTCGGTTTCCGAGTTCACCAAGCAACGGATCGTCGAACGCTTCGGAATCGAGGCTTCAAAGGTAACGGTCATTCCCAATGGCGTGGATGCGCGCTTCCATCCTCGTCCGGCGGATGAGATTGCCGCGATGCGGCAATCGCTCGGCATCGGCGGCGCGCCGTATCTGTTGTGCGTAGGCTCGGTTGAACCCCGCAAGAACCTGCAGTGCCTTCTGAAGGCCTGGAGCCGCGCGCTGGCAAAGATACCGGAGGACGTTCAACTGGTCGTTGCCGGCGCGAAGGGCGCGCGGCTGGTTTTCTCGAATATACCGGTCGGCAAGCTTCCGGCCCGGGTGCGCTTGACGGGATACGTGGACGACCAACAGCTTCCAGCTCTTTATTCGGGAGCGATGGCGTTGGTATACCCGTCCTTATATGAAGGCTTCGGGCTTCCTCCATTAGAAGCCATGGCGTGCGGCGTTCCGGTAATCACATCGAACAGTACGTCGTTGCCCGAGGTAGTAGGAGATGCGGGCATCCAGGTCGATCCCACGGAAGCCGAATCCATCGCCGACGCTATATGCCGCGTCACGCGCGATGAACCGCTTCGAATGGCGATGCGCGCCAAAGGTCTGGCGCGAGCGGAACGATATAGCTGGGACGCCGTGGCGCTTGAAACCTGGCAAGTCTTGAGTAACTGCTGAGTAAGTGAATTCGATGAAGATCTTATATCTAATTACGCGGGCGGAATTAGGCGGGGCGCAAGTCCACGTGCATGACCTGCTGAAAGGGTTTCAGAACTCGTGCAAACTGTTTCTGGGCGTGGGCGAAAGAGGGTATCTTACCGAAGCCGCCGGCCTTCTGAACGTTCCTTATGAGGTTATCCCCGAGTTAGTTCAGCCGATCAGCCCGTTTCAAGACGCGAAAGCGCTGGCGCGGATTGCGCGGCTGATCCGTAGGTTTCAACCGGATCTGGTGCACGCGCATACTTCGAAAGCCGGCATTCTGGGCCGGGCCGCCGCGCGCGCGATGGGCGTCCCAGCGGTGTTCACGGCGCACACCTGGTCGTTCGCCGAAGGGACTTCCTGGAAATGGAAAGCGGTCGGCATCCCTTGCGAGAAACTAATGGCCCGCTGGGGCGCGAAAACCATCACGGTATCCGAAGCGAACCGCTCGATCGCGTTGCGCCGCGGAGTGGGGAACAGCGGCAATCTCGTTACCGTTCACAACGGTATCCCGGACACTCCATTCCGGGCGGATTATGGTTTGAATCCGGCGCCGCGCATTGTCATGGTTGCGCGATGCGCCCGGCAAAAGAGCCAAACCCTGCTGCTACGCGCGATGGCGGAGGTGAATCTGCCATTCCAACTGACCTTCGTGGGCGACGGTCCCACCAGATTGCAACTGCGGGACGAAGCGGCGCGGTTAGGGCTGGCGCGCCGGACCGAATTCCTGGGCAACCGGCTGGACATCGCGGAAATTCTTGCAGGCTCCGATATCTTTGCCCTGCCCACCAATTGGGAAGGATTCCCGCTGAGCATCCTCGAAGCCATGCGGGCTGGTTTGCCCGTGGTGGCGAGCGAGGTGGGCGGAGTGGCCGAAGCCGTGGCCGACGGCGAAACGGGCTTTTTGACGCCCAGTGGGGACGTAGCTGCCGTGCGCTCGAAAATTACAGCTTTGCTGACCGGCCCAGCGCTACGGCGCCGCATGGGCGAGGCGGGGCGCACGCGTTACGAACGCCACTTCACTTTCGCCGCAATGATTGCGAAAACGTTGAGCGTCTATCGCAGCGTCGCGGCCAAGCCGGTTGAGGATTGGATTTCAGGCGAGCAATCAGCTTGGCCTTTGGCAGTGGCCGAAACCAGTGGCCGCTTAACGAAAACTTAGTTTCTTAACAGACAAACGCGGCGGATATTCCGCGCGTGGAACCTACCCGGCTCTATGTGCGCCTCCGCGATCAGACGAGAGAAATGACTTCTACTACGGCGATCACTAATCCGGTCTTTACCTTTGCTCCCGCGAGCCGCCCCTACTACATGGTGGGGTCTCTAATCCTTACCGACATACTCAGCTTGCTGCTCTCCGTGGCTATCGGCATTGGCTGCAAATTGGCGCTTCACCGGAGCGTGGGCCTCGACGGCTACCTGCAAATGTGGCCGTTTTTGTTTGTCTTCATCGTGGTTTATGGCGCGGTGGGCCTCTATTCCGGGGTCGCATTGAGCCCGCCCGAGGAGCTGCGGCGGGTGACGGTTTCGTCGACGCTCGTGTTTCTGTTCCTCGCCGCGGGCACGGTCTCCATGCGGGGCGCAAGCAGCTATTTCACCTGGGTTCTGTTTCTCGCGATCGCCTTGAGCGTCGCGCTGGTTCCGATGCTGCGGGCGTGCGTGCGAAGCATGTTTGCCAACGAGAGTTGGTGGGGTTACCCGGCCGTCGTCTTTGGCGCCGGAAAGACTGCCCAGTTAGCCGTCGAAGCGATGTTACGCGAGCCAGGACTGGGCCTGAAACCGGTCGCCGTGGTGGATAATTCTCCGGAAGCTCCGGCGCGTATCCACGGCGTTCCCGTGCTCGCCGGCCACGCGCTGGCCTCCGGCATGGGGCACGCTCGCATGGGGCAAGATCAACCATGCGGGTATGCCGTTCTCGCCATGCCGGGGATACCGCACGCCGACGCGCTTTCGATAGTGGAGCGCTGCGGGTTTAACTTCTCGCACATTCTGGTGATTCCCGACCTGATCGGCATATCCAGTCTGTGGGTGAGCCCAAAGAGTGTCGGCGGGATGTTGGGGCTCGAAGTAAGCCAGCAGGTGATGGCGTACAAGCGAAGGATTCCCAAACGAATTATGGATCTGTTCCTCACCCTTGCGAGCGGATTCGTGCTGCTGCCCGTGGTGGGGTTGATCGCCATGTGGATCAAACTCGATTCGCGCGGGTCTCTATTATACGGCCAAAGGCGCATCGGACAAGGCGGAAAAGAGTTTACCGCCTGGAAGTTCCGCTCGATGAATCGGGATGCCGAGGCGCTGCTGCAACGCCATCTTGACACCGACCCGGCATTGCGCGCGGAGTGGGAGCGGGATCACAAACTCAAGAACGATCCGCGCGTGACGCGGGCCGGGCGGTTTCTACGGCGCATGTCGCTCGACGAGCTGCCGCAATTGTGGAACGTCTTGACGGGAGACATGAGCCTGGTGGGGCCGAGGCCGATCGTGGAAGCGGAAATCCCGCGATATGGGTCGAGCTTCAGCCTGTATTCGAAGGTGAAAGGTGGCGTAACCGGACTCTGGCAGGTTTCGGGCCGCAACGACACGTCCTACGAGGAACGGGTCGAATTCGACACGTTCTACGTCCGTAACTGGTCGGTGTGGCTGGATCTCTGTATTCTGTTTCGCACCATTGGAACGGTGCTGTTGCGGAAAGGCGCTTACTAAACATGATCATGTAAAAACTGAACCGCGGAAGGGCTTTCCGGTCGTCCCGAGGCCCCTCTTCCTCATTAGTAATCGTTCGTGGCGATCAGCCACTTGTGCCCGAAACACTTAGTTTCGGGCATTTTTTTGCCTCTCGTCCGGACCTAGCCGATTGGGTACTGGTACCTATTGAACCTCTGGAACCAGTGCCTTTTGCGTGGCCCCCCGCTACTCTGCAATTAACGTGAACTCAATAGGCGTGAATCGCTGTATCCATCATTTGTTCGAAGAGCAAGCCGTCCGGGCGCCGGAATCGATCGCGTTACTTACTGGCAATTCCACCTGCACGTACCGCGAGTTGAATGAGCGCGCGAACCGGCTAGGGAATCTTTTGATTCACCTGGGGATCGGACCCGATTCGCTAGTGGCGATGAGTGTTGAAAGATCCACCGAAATGATCGTGGCGATGCTCGGAATCTTGAAGGCGGGCGGGGCTTATGTTCCCGTTGACGCCAACTATCCCGCCGAGCGCCGGGCATTCATGCTGCGCGACACGGCGGCTCCGCTTCTGCTGGACGCGCGTTGGCTCGCCGAAAATGCGGACGCCATCGCCCGCGAAAGCACCGCCAATCCCCAATCCGGCGCGGGACCGGACAATTTGGCGTACGTGATGTACACGTCGGGATCGACCGGTCGTCCGAAGGGCGTCATGATCGAACACCGCTCGGTGGCGCGGCTGGTACGCGAAACCGATTATGCCGATCTGGGCGCTGAAGAAACGATTCTTCAACTCGCGCCGGTTTCGTTCGACGCTTCCACGTTCGAGATCTGGGGCGCGCTGCTGAACGGCGCGAAGCTGGCAATCATGCCGCCGCATGCGCCCTCGCTCGATGAGATCGGGTGGGCCATCGGGGAATTTGGCGTCACCACAATGTGGCTGACCGCCGGTCTGTTCCACGTTATGGTGGATCGGAATATCGACGCCTTCAAGAAGCTGAAACAACTCTTGGCGGGAGGCGACGTGCTTTCACCGGCGCACGTCCGGAAATTTTTGGCGTCTGTTCCCGGCTGCAGGCTCATCAATGGATACGGACCGACTGAAGGCACCACGTTTACGTGCTGCCATCCCGTCGCGCCCCCTGACGCAGCGGGCTCAAGCGTGCCGATCGGTAAGCCCATCGCCTATACGAAGATCTATCTGCTAGACGCGGATCTACTCCGCGTCCCGCCTGGCTCGCCTGGCGAAATATACGCCGGCGGCGCGGGAATCGCGCGGGGCTACCTGAATCAGCCCGCGTTGACCGCCGAGAAGTTCATTCCCGATCCGTTTTCAAGCGATCCTCGGGCCCGGCTCTATAAGACCGGGGACCTCGCGCGAGAAAGGCTTGATGGAACCCTGGAGTTTTTGGGACGTTCCGACGATCAGATCAAATGCAATGGGTTTCGAATTGAACTCGGTGAAATCGAGGCGGTTTTGAACGAGCACCCCGCCGTGCGGCACGCGGTGGTCGTGGCGCGGGCGGGCGGCGGATCTGGCGACAAGCGGCTGGTCGCCTATATCGTTCCGGCTGTTCCGGCGGATCTGCGCGGCCACCTCGCCTCGAAGCTGCCCGCGTACATGATTCCCTCGATGTTCGTCAGTTTGCCTTCGATGCCGCTTACGCCGAACGGAAAGGTGGATCGCGGAGCGCTGCCGCCTCCCGCCGCGTTCCTGTCTTCGGCTATCTTGTCGTCGGCTAACCCAGCCAACGACACGGAAGAGACGATTGCCGCCGTTTGGAGGAAATTGCTCGGCGTCGGAAGCGTAGGCATGGAGGACAATTTTTTCGACCTTGGCGGCGACTCGATTTTACTGATGGCGGCCCACGCGGAACTGAACCGGGCGCTCGATACCAAATTTCCGATTACCGACCTGTTTGAATTCACAACGGTAAGCTCGCTCGCGCGACGTGTCCAACGCAAGCCGGACGGACTTACGGGTTTTTCCGCCGCGCGGGATCGGGCCAACAAGCAACGGGAAGCCTTGGCAAGGCAGAAACGCGCCAAAGTGGGGGTCATCTGATGAGCAAAGGGGAAACCGCGACGCTCATTGACGGGATTGCCGTCATCGGCATGGCAGGCCGCTTTCCCGGCGCGCGCGATATCGCGCAATTCTGGGAAAATCTCAAGAACGGCGTCGAATCGATCACCCGCTTCGCGAACGAGGATCTGCGCGATACACCAGAAAAAAATTTACCCAACTACGTCCGGGCCCGGCCCATACTCCAGGATGCCGAGATGTTCGACCCGGCGTTCTTCGGCATCTACCCCAAGGAAGCGGAAGTCATGGACCCGCAGCAGCGCGTCTTTCTCGAATGCTGCTGGCAGGCGTTCGAGGATGCGGGTTACGATCCACTCACTTACGAGGGCGTTGCGGGCGTCTTTGCCGGTTGCAGCACTAACACCTATTTTCTCGAGCACCTTTGCCCCACGCGCGATTTCGTGCGGGATTATGCCGCGTCGTACCCGGTTGGGAATTATCAGACGATGCTCGGGAACAATCGCGATTTTCTGGCGACGCGGGTATCGTACAAGCTGAACCTGAAAGGCCCCAGCTTTACGCTCCAGGCCGGTTGCGCGACATCGCTTGTGGCAATCTGCCAGGCCTGCCAGAGCCTGCTCACTTATCAGTCGGACATGGCTCTGGCTGGAGGCGTTTCGATCACATTCCCGCAAGACCGCGGCTATTTGTATCAGCCCGATGGAATCGTATCCCCGGACGGCCATTGCCGCGCGTTTGACGCCAAGGCGCAAGGAACCGTATTCGGCGCGGGCGCGGGCGCGGTACTCTTAAAGCGCTTTGAAGACGCGGTTGCCGATGGCGATCGCGTCTATGCCGTAATTCGCGGATTTGGCGTGAATAACGACGGATCGGCGAAAGTCGGCTATACCGCGCCGAGCGTGGAGGGGCAGGCGCGAGTAATCGCAATGGCGCACGCCAACGCCGGCATCGACCCCGCTTCCATCGGCTACGTGGAAGCTCATGGCACGGGCACCGCGCTGGGCGATCCAATCGAGATCGCGGCGCTGACACAGGCTTTCCGTGCCGGAACCGGGGCTAAGCAATTCTGCGCCATCGGGACCGCCAAAACTAACATCGGACATTTGGATGTCGCGTCCGGTGTAGCCGGCTTCATCAAGACTGTCTTGTCGCTTCAGCACAAGAAGCTCGCGCCCACGCTCCACTTTGAGAAGCCTAATCCCCAGATCGATTTCGAAAGCAGCCCGTTTTATGTGAATACGACGCTTCGGGAATGGGAGACTGCCGGCACGCCCCGCCGCGCGGGAGTCAGCGCTTTCGGCATTGGCGGCACCAACGCGCATGTAGTTCTCGAAGAAGCGCCGGCGCGGGAAGCGTCCGCGAGTGACGGGAGCGGGAGAACGAGTCGCCTGTTGCTGCTCTCCGCCAAGACGGCCTCGGCTCTCGATGCGGCCACGGGGAACCTGGCGAATGCGCTGCGCGAAAATCTCGAACTTAATTTTGACGACGCAGCTTACACGCTGCAGGCGGGACGGCACGCCTTTGAACATCGGCGAATGTTGGTGTCGGGCGGCGTGCGGGATGCCGTTAGCGCTCTTGACGCCAACGACCCAGCGCGCGTGATCACGCGGGCGAAGCAGCGGCGGAACCTGGGCGCGGCGTTCCTGTTTCCGGGCCAAGGGGCACAATACGCCGGCATGGGACGCGAGCTCTATGCCTCCGAACCCGTATTCCGCCGCCATATAGACGAGTGCCGCGAGATTCTGAGACCGCACTTGGGTCTGGACTTGTGGGCTGCCCAGGAAATCGAAGCGACGCTGCTCGCGCAGCCCTCCATTTTCATTTTGGAGTATGCGCTGGCGCAGTTATGGATGGCATGGGGCGTTCAACCCCAGGCCATGATCGGCCATAGTGTCGGCGAGTTTTCCGCCGCCTGCCTTGCCGGAGTTTTCTCGCTCGAAGATGCTCTCGCGCTGATTGCCTGCCGCGGCCGGCTCATGCAGGATTTGCCCGAAGGCGCCATGCTCTCCGTCCGTTTGCCGGAGCGTGAGATTCGGCCGTTGTTAAATCCCCCACTGTCTCTCGCGGCAATCAACGGACCGTCGCTATGCGTTGTATCCGGACCCTATACGGCGATTGAAAGCCTGGAAGAAACACTGCGGAGCCAAGGCGCGGCTTTCCGCCGTTTGCATACCTCGCACGCATTTCATTCGACGATGATGGACCCGATTCTTGAGCCTTTCACCGAACGGGTTCGCAAAGTGAAGTTAAATACTCCGCGAATTCCGTACGTGTCATGCGTCACGGGAACCTGGATAACCCCAATCGAAGCGACCGACCCAGGTTATTGGGCGCGCCACTTCCGAATGCCGGTTCGGTTTTCCGAGGGGATTTCTCTCCTCCGTCAAGACGCGAGCTTGGCCTTGATCGAAGTAGGACCGGGAAATACGCTCAAGACCTTGGCTCACCAGCAGGCGGGCGAGGCGGACCAGACGATTGTCTCTTCTCTGCCCGGCGCCGCTCGCCAGCCATCGGACAGGAACTCGGATAGTACAACCATATGGAATGCGCTCGGGCGTTTATGGCTTGCCGGCATTCAGCCGGATTGGTCCGGCGTACACGCCCATGCGCCGCGACGCCGCGTATCGCTGCCAACTTATCCATTCGACCGCAAACGGTATAGTGTCGAGCCGCCATCCGCGACGGAGACAACGTTATCAGGAACCGCAATCATGCCTCAACTTAGACCAACCGTAAACCGGCAGAGTCGTATCGCGACCATGCTGACTTCCATTTTCGAAGAACTATCCGGAATGGATCTTGCCCAGACGGACGCCGCCGCCACATTTCTCGAAATGGGTTTCGATTCCCTGTTTCTGACGCAAGTCACGCAATCCGTTCAAAATAAGTTCAAGGTCAAGGTGACCTTCCGGCAGTTGCTCGACCGGCAATCGACTTTTCCATCGCTCGCGGCGTTTCTCGATGAAAAACTTCCGGTAGAAGAGCTGGCCGAAGCGAGTCCGGCACGAGCCGCCGAGCCATTAGCTCCTCGAAGCGCGACTACCGATGGAGGAACTGCAATGGAGCGGTTGGTGCGGCAGCAGCTCCAGGCGATGACACAGCTCATGGCCCAACAGCTCGATCTGGTGCGGCAAGCTAACGGATCGGTCCCCGTCCCGGCGCCGGCTTCCACGCCCATCCTGCCAACCACGCCAGAGTTCAAGCCGTTCGGACCGTATAAGCCCGTTCAGAAAGGCCCGACCGGGAACCTGACCGCGCGGCAGCAAACTTATCTCGACAACTTGATTGAACGCTACACGCGCCGCACCGCCGGATCGAAGCGTTTCACGCAAGCTCATCGCCAAGTCCTTGCCGACCCGCGCGTGGCCGCCGGCTTCCGGTCGCAATGGAAAGATCTCGTCTACCCGATTGTGACGGCGCGCTCGGCAGGCTCCAAGCTCTGGGATATCGATGGCAACGAGTACATCGATATCTTGAACGGCTTTGGTCCAATCATGCTGGGCCACTCACCGGATTTTATTGTGAAAGCGGTGGAGAAGCAACTCCATGAAGGCATTGAAATCGGACCGCAAACGCCGCTCGCCGGGAAAGTAGCCGCGCTCATTTGCGAAATGACGGGAATGGAACGCGCCACTTTCACCAACACCGGCTCCGAAGCGGTGATGGCGGCGTTGCGTGTCGCGAGGACGGTGACCGGGCGCATTAAGATCGTTCTTTTCGCCGGTTCTTACCACGGAACCTTCGATGAAGTACTCGTGAAAGGAATCAAGAAAGCGGGCGTCCTTCACTCGGCTCCCATCGCGCCTGGTATCCCCTCGCAGAAAACCGAAAACGTCATCGTACTCGATTACGGCACTCCGGAATCGCTTGAATACATCCGCGCGCACGCGGACGATCTCGCCGCCGTGCTGATTGAAACCGTGCAAAGCCGCCATCCCGCGCTGCGCCCTAAAGAATTCTTGCGGGAGATTCGCGAGATAACTGAAAAATCCGGAACGGCGCTGATCTTCGACGAAGTGGTTACCGGATTCCGCGTGCATCCCGGCGGGGCGCAAGCCTACTTCGGCATCCGCGCCGATCTTGCCACTTACGGAAAAGTGGTGGGCGGCGGATATCCCATAGGCGTGCTAGCCGGAAAGGCCGCATTTATGGATGCACTCGATGGCGGTATGTGGAACTACGGCGACGATTCGATCCCCGAAGCCGGTGTCACGTTTTTCGCGGGCACGTTCGTGCGCCATCCCATGGCGCTCGCGGCGGCTCTTGCCGTTCTTACGCATTTAAAGGAACAGGGTCCGTCTCTGCAGGCGGCGCTTGAGGCGAAAACCAGTGCCCTGGCAAAAGAGTTGAACGATTTCTTCGAAGAAAACCAGGTGCCCACGCGGATTGAGACGTTCAGCTCCTGGTTTTATTTCACTTTTCCGATTGACCAACGGTTCGGTACGCTGCTGTATTACCATTTGCGGGAAAAGGGCGTTCATATTCAGGAAGGCTTTCCGTGTTTCTTAACGACCGCTCATAGCGACCAGGATCTCGCGCATGTAGTACGCGCGTTCAAGGAAAGCGTTATCGAGATGCAGGAAGGCGGCGTGCTTCCCGCCCCTGAAAAAGTGGCGCCTACCACAACTCCCCTCACCGAAGCGCAGATGGAAATCTGGCTTTCCGCGCAGTTAGGGGACGAAGCCTCGTGCGCCTACAATGAATCGTTCACGCTGAGAATGATCGGTGAGCTTCGCGAGGCGGCGCTGCGGGAAGCGTTGGACGAAGTGATATCCCGCCACGAGGCCCTTCGCACGACATTTTCGGCCGATGGCGGCAGCGAACAACATCTTCAACACGTTCAGCGCGTTCATCCCCGCTTACGCATTGACGTTCCAGTGACAGACCTGTCCGGGCTCGATCGAGCAGCCCAGGACGAGCGGATCCACGAACTGGTCGAACAGGATGCCCGCGCGGCGTTCGATCTCGTTCACGGGCCGTTGGTTCGCATGAGACTCATTCGCTCCGCCGAAGATCGGCACTTGCTATTGTTCACCTCGCATCATATCGTTTGCGATGGGTGGTCGATCAACGTCATTCTCGATGAACTCTCGACGATTTACACCGCCAAGTCCACCGGCGCGGCTTGCGATCTGCCACGGCCCGCGCGGTTTACCGAATACGCAAAATCTCAACGCGCTTCCGACCCGGCGATTGAACGATACTGGCTCGACCGGTTCTCAAAGCCGGTGTCCGTGCTCGATCTTCCCGTAGATCGTCCGCGACCGGCCGTGAAGGCATATCAGGGTGCAACTTACCGGAGCGTGGTGGAGGAATCCACTTATAAAGACCTGAAGCGCGCGGGCGCGCAACACGGGTGCACGCTCTTCGCTACCCTGCTCGCCGGATTTCATTCGCTGCTCACGCGGCTCACGGGTCAGGAAGATATCGTCGTCGGCATTCCCACCGCCGGACAATCCCTGCTCGAGGGCGAAACTCTCGTGGGACACTGCGTCAATTTCCTTCCCGTGCGAGTTTGCGTTTCTAGAACGGACCCTTTTGCGGACCTTCTCGAACAGACCAAACGCGCATTGCTCGACGCCTACGAACATCAGAACTATACCTACGGGACTCTGGTTCGCAAGCTGGCTTTGCCGCGCGATCCCAGCCGGTTGCCTTTGATCGAAGTGCAGTTTAACCTGGAGCGCGTGGGGGCTGGGTTACACTTTCCCGGCCTCAAAGTGCACGCCGACCCCAATCCCAAGGCGTTCGTCAACTTCGACCTTTTCCTCAATGTGATGGAATCCGACGATGGGTTGACGATCGATTGCGATTACAACACCGGCCTGTTCGACGAGAGCACCATCGCGCGTTGGCTCGATTGTTACCGGACGCAGCTTCAAGCGATTGCAGCCGATATGCGGCAACCGGTGGCAACCATGCCTCTGCTGCCCCCAGCGGAACGCGAGCGTCTGCTGATCGACTGGAACCGGACGGAAGCGGACTACCCGCGCATCTGCGTGCATCAATGGTTTGAACAGCAGGCGCGACGCACGCCACAGGCCGTGGCCGCGGTTTTTGAAGACCGGCGGCTCACCTACGCCGAGTTGAACGGAAAAGCTAACCAGTTGGCCCATCACCTCGCGAAACTGGGCGTTGGTCCCGGCGTTCTCGTCGGGATCTGCGTCGAACGGTCGATCGAGACGATCGTGGGTTTACTCGGCATCCTGAAAGCGGGCGCCGCCTATGTTCCACTCGATCCCGCTTATCCTCAAGAACGGATCGACTTCATTCTCCAGGAGTCCAAAGTAGCCGTATTGTTGACTCAGGAGCCGCTGGCGGTCGAACTGCACGGCGTGCTGAACGGCGTTGGCGCGCGTATCGTGTGCCTCGATTCCGATTGGGGGCTGATTGGAAAGGAAAGCAACGTCGAGCTTGCAACCGCTGTAACCGCGGCCGATCTGGCATATGTTATCTATACTTCGGGATCCACGGGTAAGCCGAAGGGCGTGCAACTCCAGCACAATGCCGTTGTCAATCTGCTGAATTCCATGCGCAAGAAACCGGGGTTCACCGCGCAGGACACGCTTCTCGCGGTGACGACTCTATCCTTCGATATCGCCGGCCTGGAATTGTTTCTGCCGCTTGTCACGGGCGGAAGACTGGTGATTGCGAACCGCGAGGCGACCTTCGATGGATCGAAGTTGCTGGCGCACCTCAAAAATTCCGGCGTAACGGTTCTGCAAGGCACTCCATCGACCTGGAAGCTCCTGATTGAAGCGGGATGGCGCGACACTCCGCACCTCAAAATGCTCTGCGGCGGCGAGTCTTTGCCGCGTGAATTAGCCGACCGGCTACTCGACCGCGGCGGTGAACTGTGGAACATGTACGGACCCACCGAAACGACCATCTGGTCGGCGGTTTCGCGCATGGAAAAAGGAATCGGGCCAGTGCTCCTCGGACCGCCGATCGACAATACTCAGTTCTATATTCTCGACCAGCACGGGGAACCTGTACCGGCCGGCGTGCCCGGTGAACTCCACATCGGCGGCGAAGGTCTGGCGAGAGGCTATTTCGAGCGCCCCGAACTGACCCAAGAAAAGTTCATTCGCAATCCGTTCCCGGCAAGAGCGGCAGTTTTGTATAAGACCGGCGACTTGGTACGCCACATGCCCGGCGGTCAAATCGAGTTTCTCGGACGCCTGGATAACCAAGTCAAAGTCCGTGGTTTCCGCATCGAACTGGGCGAGATTGAATCCGTTCTGCGACGCCATCCGGGCGTCCGTGACGCGGCGGTGATGGCGCGCGAAGATGTTCCGGGCGAGAAGAAACTGGCGGCTTATGTAAGTCTCGCCGCGGAAAACCCGCCAGGTACGTCCGAGTTGCGCGATTTCCTGGCGGAGCGGCTCCCCGACTACATGCTGCCCGGCGCTTTCGTCACACTGGAGGCGCTTCCTCTTCTGCCGAATGGCAAAGTGGACCGGAAATCCCTCCCCGTCCCCAACGCTTCAAGCGATTCGAACCGTCGCGAGTTCGTCGCGCCACGCTCGCCCGAGGAGAGAATCCTGGCCGGCATCTGGCAGGACGTGCTTCGCTTGAGACAGGTTGGCGTGCAAGACAATCTTTTCGAATTAGGAGCGGATTCGATCCATCTGTTTCAGATCACGGCCCGAGCGAACGCGGCGGGACTGGGACTCACGCCGAAACAGTTGCTGCAACATCGGACCGTCGCCGCCGTTTCGCAAGCTCTGGCCGCGGCAAAACACGACGGCGTGGTTCCCCGTTCCAAGATCGTACCCGTCTCGAGAGCGGCCCACCGGCAGCGCGTACCGGCGTGAAGGAAAGCTAATGACATCAGTTCCATGCGCCGATAAGGCCCTTGTGGACCGCGCCGCCGGCAACGAGGAGGTCTGCGCCTTTCCGGCCTCGCTCGGCCAACAGAGGTTCTGGTTCCTGGACCAGATCGAAAAGGGCAATCCGGCCTTCAACATCGCGGTCCGGTTCGCGCTGAACGGCGTGCTCGACGCCGCCATTCTAGACCTTGCTTTCAATGAAATCGTGCGCCGTCACGAGATCCTGCGGACCACTTTCGGGATGTCCGGCGGACATGTTACGCAGTGGATCAGACCGGCAATGGCAATCGAAACGCGTGTCATCGATCTTCGATGGCTCGACCAGCGAGAGAGAGAAGCGGAGGCGAACCGGCTCACCGTCGCGGAGGCCAAAAAAAGCTTTGACCTGACGACGGGTCCTCTCTTGCGCGCCAGCCTGCTTCGTCTTGAAGACGAGTATCACGAGCTGATGGTAACGGTGCACCACATTGTCGCCGATGGCTGGTCGATTGGCGTTATTACAAATGAGCTCGGGGCGATTTACGAGGCATTCGCGAAACACCGCGAATCCCCGCTTTCCGATTTGCCCATCCAGTATGCCGATTTCACCGTTTGGCAGAAGAATTGGCTCGACGACCACTCGCTCGATCCAGATCGCGATTATTGGAAAAGGCAGCTCGGCAACTTCGCGCAATTCGAAGTCATTCCCGACAAGCCGCGGCCGCCAATTCAAACGTCGAACGGCACGATCCTTTCGGTACTGCTGCCCAAATCTTTGACGAACGGGGTTAAAGAGTTGGGCGCCCGGCATGGCGCCACGCTGTTTATGACGGCTCTGGCAGTCTTCAAGATGCTCATGCACCGGTATACCGGGCAGGACGACATCTTGGTTGGCTCACAGATCGCCGCGCGCAACCAGGTGGAACTGGAACCGCTGATCGGACTGTTCATCAACACTCTTGTCCTTCGCACCGATGTTTCGGGAAACCCGCGATTTCCGGAATTGCTGGGCCGGGTGCGAGACATGGCCGCCGATTCGGTGGCGCACCAGGAGATGCCGTTTGAGTTGCTGGTCGAAGAACTCCACCCGGAGCGCGATGCCAGCCGGAACGTGATTTTTCAAGTCAATTTCATCTATCAGCGCGATTTCATCAAACCTCTGGAATTTTCCGGTCTCAGACTGACCGCCATCCCTTCCAAATCGCCCGGCGCCATCTACGATCTCAATTTTTTCATGGTGGAGCGCGCGGAAGGTTGGCGTCTATCCTGCGAGTACAACACGGACCTATTCGAAGCCGCGACGATCACCCGGATGCTGCAACATTTCCGGACACTGCTCGAAGGCGTCGCCCAAAATCCCGAACGGCGCGTTTCCGAGTTTCCGTTGTTAAGCGAGGCCGAGCGCGCGCAGATCCTAACCGGATGGAACGACACCCGGAGCGAGTACCCCTCTCACCGCACCGCCGCCCAGCTTTTCGAAGCCAAAGCTGTCGATACACCCGAGGCTATAGCGGCCATTTTCGAGAAAGAAAAACTAACGTATCGGGAACTGAACCAGCGTTCGAACCAGATCGCGCATCACCTTCAAAAACGAGGCGCCGGACCGAACGTTCTGGTTGGCATCTGCCTTGAACGCTCGCTCGATATGCTGGCGGGCATCCTTGGAATCCTGAAAGCCGGGAGCGCGTACGTGCCGCTCGATCCCGGTTTCCCGCACGAGCGTCTGGCTTACATGTTGGAAGATTCGGGCATGCCGCTGCTGCTTACGAATGAGCGGCTGGCCAAGCATTTAAACCCCCTGACGGCCCAAACTGTCTGTCTGGACCGGGAACGGGTGGAGATTGCGCGCGAGAATACGGCGAATCCAACCGCCGAATCGAAACCGGACGATCTCGCCTACGTACTCTACACGTCCGGCTCGACCGGTAGGCCCAAAGGAGTGGAGGTTCAAAATCGCGCTTTGGTCAACCTGCTGGAGGCCATGCGGCATGAACCGGGACTCACCGCCCGCGACGTCCTCGTTGCTATCACGACACTATCGTTCGACATCGCGGGGCTGGAACTGCTCCTGCCGCTTGTCGCTGGCGCGCGCGTCGTGATTGCAAGCCGGGAGCAGGCCTCGCAAGGCGGCCCGCTTCTCGAGTTGCTCCAAAAATCCGGCGCGACGCTGCTCCAGGCAACTCCCGCGACCTGGAGAATGCTGATCGAAGCCGGCTGGAAAAAAACGCCAGGGCTGACGATGTTGTGCGGCGGCGAGGCTCTACCGCGGCCGCTTGCGAACGACCTTATCGACCGCGGCGCGGAACTTTGGAACATGTACGGGCCCACCGAGACCACTATCTGGTCGTCCGTTTCGCGCGTCGAGCGTGGAAACGGCCCGGTGCTCCTCGGTGGTCCCATCGCCAACACGCAGTTCTATATCTTGGACGCACACGGAGAACCGGCGGCAATCGGCGCGCCGGGCGAATTGTGCATCGGGGGCGACGGTCTGGCGCGCGGATATTTCGACAAACCGGAGTTGACGGCCGAGCGGTTTGTGCGCGATCCGTTCAGCCAACGGCCAAATGCGCGGATTTACCGGACCGGCGACCGGGCGCGGTACTTGGCCGACGGGAAAATCGAGTTCCTGGGCCGCATGGATTTCCAGGTGAAGGTTCGCGGATTTCGCATCGAGCTGGGAGAGATCGAAGCCGCTCTCTTGCGGCATGCGGCGGTTAAAGAAGCAGTCGCAATCGTGCGGGAGGATGCGGGCGTCGAGCCTTATCTCGCCGCCTATGCCGTCAGCACCGCCAAGCCGCCCACGCCGGAAGAATTGCGCGATTACCTGCGTAAAGCACTCCCCGACTACATGATTCCGTCGGCTTTCGTCGTCCTCGACCGATTGCCGCTGACTCCGAACGGCAAGGTGGACCGCCGCGCGCTCCCCGTTCCCGACCGCTTCAAGCCACAAAAGGACAAGACATTTCGGGCGCCTCGGGACGTACTCGAACGGAAGCTCGCGAAAATTTGGGAGAACGTGCTGAACATTCATCCCATCGCCGCGGACGATAATTTTTTCGATCTCGGCGGCCATTCGCTTTTGGCCGCGCGTTTGTTCGCGCAAATCCATAAGAAGCTCGGCAAGACTCTTCCGCTGGCGACGCTTTTTCAAGCCCCCTCCATCGAAAAACTCGCGGCGGCGATTCGGGACAGCGGTTGGACCCCGCCATGGTCGCCCCTGGTTTCGATCCGGCCGAACGGCTCAAAGCCCCCATTCTTTTTCGTCCATCCGATTGGCGGCAATGTCCTTAACTTCCGCGGTTTCGCCAGCCACTTGTCCGCCGACCAGCCCGTCTACGGCCTGCAAGCGCAGGGCCTCGATGGGAAACAGGCGCCGCACTTGCGAGTCGAAGACATGGCGGCGGACTATATCAAGGAGATTCGCACTGTCCAGCGAACCGGACCCTATTACTTGGGCGGCTTTTCGGCGGGCGCAATTGCCGCTTTTGAAATGTCCCGCCAGCTCCACGAAGCCGGCGAGGAAGTCGCGCTGCTGGCTTTGCTCGATTCGTTCTTCACCGGCTCGATCAAAGCTCTGGATACTTCGGAAGCGTATCAGGAGCGGCTGCATCGATCCGTTCGCACGCTCCGTTTCAACTTACGCTACATGGCGAAGATCGGTCTCAAAGATTTCGCCGCCAAGAAAACCAAAAACTTCAAGCTGCGAACCGATATCGGCATGTGGCGCGTCAGCCGCAAGCTTAATGAAAATATCAGCGCGGCAATCCCGAAGATCAATTTGGGAGTGGAGCAAGCCTTCCTCGTGGCGGTGGCGGATTACATCCCGCAACCCTATCCCGGTAAAGCCGTTCTGTTTCGGGCCAAAGAACAAGCCGGATTTTACACTGAAGATCCGCTAATGGGATGGGGAAAATGGATTGCTGGAGGTCTCGATATCCGCGGCGTTTCAGGCGATCACGACACCATTCTGTACGAGCCGCACATCGGGGTTCTCGCTCGCGAATTGAACGCGTGTCTTGAGGAAATCCAGGCGGCTATGCCGGTACGGTAACCAGCCCGCGCGCCGCAACATGCGACGCAATATACTCTTCCAAGTAGCGCCGGAACTCCCCCTGCAAAACCGGCAGCGCACGGCTCAAACCCCGCATCGCGCTTCCGTCCACCGAAATGACGGGTAACAGATCGCGAGTAGTCGAGGTAATAAACACTTCGTCCGCCCGCGCCAAATCTTCCGGGCGCAAAGTCTTCTCCTCAATCTGAAAACCCGGTACTCTCACTTCGGAAAGTAGCAGTTCCCGCGTAATTCCCGGAAGGCACCCGGCCGATAACGGCGGCGTAAACACGCGCGAACCGTTCGCGGCAAAGATGTTCGCCGATGTGCATTCCGTTATTTCCCCGCGCTCGTTCAGCAGAATAGCTTCATCGAAACCACGATTCTGCGCGTTTTCCAGCCACGTCAAATTCGTTCCCCATGAAAGAATCTTCGCGCCCGCGAACTCCGAAGTCGAATGGCGGGCTTCGGGCTGGATAGTCAAGCGCACGCCCGATCCCCAGTTTTTCGAATCCGCCGTCAAGGCGATCAGGTCGCTCGCGCGCCCGTTGGACGGCCCTTCCCACATTCCTCCGCCGTTTCGCACAACCAGCAACCGCAACGTGCAGTTAGGCGCATCGTTCGCATCCACCAGCGCGTGAAGACTCTGGCGCACCAACCCGGAATCGGCCGGCATCGGAATGTGCATCCGTTCGGCATCGCGCGCCATGCGACTCCAATGGCGTTCGAACGCGAACGAAACACCGTCGGCGACTCGCAGCGTACTGAAAACGCCCCAACCCGAGAGCAATCCGACCTGCCCGGCCGAGGGAAAGGTTTCCGCGGCCCCGCGAATCTGATCGTTGTGCAAGACAAAACGATGGATCGACATTGTTCTCTATTATCGCGAATGCCGCGAATAGCGGCGAATTAGAAAATGTACTTGAGCGCGATCTGCATCACGCGATTGCCGCTCTTCGCGGTCACCAGCCCGAACGAGCCGCTGGTGGGATCGGCATTCGGT
>JALYXS010000363.1 GCA_030946965.1 Acidobacteriota bacterium | reverse complement strand
GTGTCGTTTTACGCCGGATGCTCGACGGGAGATTTTGACTGCCGAAACAGTGAGCCGTCTCTGGTCTATGTAGTTTCCTATGACTATGATCCTTCGATGCAACAGGGCTTCATTTACTTGCCGGGGAAGGATGAGGAAGCGTTTACGTTCAACCACGCAATGTGGCACGGGCACGGCTTGGAGGGCCACTGGCTTCCCGCAACCGGCGCCTGGGAGAACTTCGTAAGGCCGCTGATCGCCAAAGCGAGGCGCTATTTATAAACTTCTTTTCGCCACCGATCGCTCAGCCGTACGATCCAATAGAGCGCCGCGAAGAGGATCACGGCGGCAATTGCGAAGTGCCAGGCATGGTTCTTGAAGAACACCCCGGATTGCTGTTTCAACGTGACGCCGAGCCATGCCTCTCCGAAGTAGCGGAGCACGCGGGCGAGAAGCGTCACCGCGAGGAAAGGTTTCAAAGCCGTGTGAAGGACGCCAGCCGAGATTACGAACAACTTGAGCGGCATCGGAATCGGAATGAAAGCCGGGACGAAGACAGTTACTAATCCGTAGCGCAGGAACCAATCGCGGAAGCGTTGCGCCTTGCCCGGCTCGGCCGATTTTTCAAGAAATTTGCGGCCGCCCCGGCGGGCCGTTAGGAAAAGAGACAAGTTCCCGGCCAGAGATCCGGCAACGGCAATTGCCGCGAACCAATACGCCTGATGCGGCGACTTCACGCTGAGGAAGATCAGCAGCGCATCCATTCCGGCGGGAACGGGAATCCCGGCGGAATCGATAAACGCCAGGGCTAGCAGACCCCACGGACCAAAGGCGAGCAGCGCGCCGGTCAAGTCATGAGTGAGGCCGTGAAACAACTGCGATTGTACCGCTGCCGAGTAGAGCGAGTAAGCTTAACCAGCCGGCGATTCGCATTTCCACGCCGCCGTCGTACATTAGTTCAACGACACACGGGCCATTGCAGTCCGGCTCGATTACCATCAAGCCCAGGCCGTCGAAGGTTACCTTTTTTCGTGAACCGTTCACTGCCGCTCGCCAGCCGGTGTGGTAACTTTCTTGAACCGATAGCAGTTGCCCCGAACTTAAAGTGGCCGTGACCGCGGCGGAGTGGCGTGACGTCCAACGGAAATCCGCGGCAGGCAGTGTTGGATCTTCAAGCGCGGCGTCATACTTGCGGATCTCACTCACGTCCAGGCCGTGAATGGGCGCGCGTGTTACCAGATTTTCGCGCCGGACTGCGTGCGCCAGCGAGGCGGACCTTTGCGGAACCCGATAGATGCTAGCTTCCTTTTCCCGCCAAACCAGCGGCAGAATGCTATCGAACTTCCGAGGGTTGGTGAAAGGCCGGCCTCCCAGGGCTACGGCCTGGATGCCGAACGCGCGCATCCACAGAATCGAAATTTCCGCGTCCAGCTCACCCGCGTTTTCACCGGAGAGGATGATGTAGTGCGCCATGCGATCCCGTGGATTCACCACGCCCTGATCGAAGCCGCCTCCCAATTGGGGCGTATCCGTAAACGCGTTCATCCAATAAGATGCCGCGCCGGCAGCCATTACGCGCGCGCCGTTCATGTTCGCGTCGAACCATTTCGCGATGCGATATTCGGACGTCGCAGTCATATCGATGGGCTGAATCCAATCGTGCGAGAAGCGGCGGATGCGGTGGACTTGAGAGTATGCGGCGAAAACCAGAACCAGTATCGCCGCCGCTTGAAACCATCGCGGGATGGCAATCGTAATGGCTCCGAAGGCGCAAAACAACGCCAGGACGAATGCCTGGTCCATATCCAGGTGATAGCGTTCGGGCTGCGGAACCAAATAGATTTTGAACCATTCGGCCGTGAGAGTAATTGTTCCGGTGAGGACGGCATAGAAAACCGCGAATTGGATTTGAGCGGTTGTCTTGAATCGATGGAAAAAATACTTGAGGCCGAGTAAGCAGACCGCTAGTATTGCCAGGCGGCCGGGCAGGCGCGAATAGATTTTGGTGTAGTCGCCGCCGATGGTTTGCGCGTTGAACTGAATGACCCGGATGGTCGATGGCGGAATCCACGGGCAGGCGAGTAAGTAAGCGAGCAGGCCGATTCCCGCCGTAGCGAGCCAAGTTCTAACGTTTCGATAATTGGCGAGTAAGTAGGAAGCGACGGCCAAGGCAAGCGCGAAAGCCCCTAGCCAATTGGTCAGCGCGACTGCCGCCATGCTGAACGCGGCGAGCACGGAGTAAGCCGGCTTGCGGCTGGCCATGGCGACGTCGAGACATAGGATAGCCAACGGAATTAGCGCCAGCGCCGTTATGTGGGGGCCTTCGCCGTACACAATCAGCACTTGCAACCGTCGCGGTCCGAGAGGCGTTCCTAAATCGCCCAGCACCGATCTGGCGAGGAACGCGGAAGGCGCGATCAGCGAGTAGAATATGCCCGCGCCGAATGCCGCGGTTTGCGAGCGCGACAGCCGTAACACGAGGGCATAGATACTTACCGGGGCGAGACAGTAGAAAAAAGCAGTTACTAAGTGGTGGGCGTGCGCGGGGGATGTTCGCAGTAATTGCGCCGCGCCCGCGACAATCCAATGCAGCAGTGGCGGATAAGTGTTCTGATAAGGGATTCCGCCGTACCATAGAGGAAACCACGTCAAGTCGTGCCAGTTTTGAATGACGTAGCGGCTAATAGAGATGAACGCCGCTTCGATGGAACCCAAAAACTTGCTGTATTGGAGAAAGTATAGTTCGTGGCAGACGTAAACGTTAACCACGAAGATGAATGTGGCGCACGCACTCCTGCGTGCCGTGTCCCCACTCAAGGGGACACATGGCCAATGCCTAGATAATATCGGCAAAGGATTTCCGCAGCTTGTGAAACCAGGCATAGCCCATCACGAACACGATCACCGATACCAGCCACAACTTCGCCAAGGGTCCAAACGCCGGCGCCTGGCCTTCGAGAAAGATCGACCGGTATCCTCGAACCAGCACGTATATGGGGTTCTTGCGCAGTATCGCCGCCGCTGCTTTGGGAACCGGAGCTTGTTCCGAGTAACAGATCGGTGTCATGAAGAACCACACAGTCAAAAAGAATCCGTTGAACTGCGCGAGATCCCGCACGAAAACTCCCAGCGCGGCCAGAAACCAGCACAGGCCGGCGGTGAATAAAAATTGCGGGATCACCAGAAGCGGAAGCCACGCGATCGACGGCGGAATGGCTCCTCTCGCCAGCAGAAAACCCAACGTGAATAGCACCAGCCCGAACGTTTCACTCGCCAATCCCGAAAAAACGAGATTGATCGGAAGTGTTTCCACCGGAAATCGCAGTTTCTTGATGAAGATGCGATATTCGAGCATCACCGACGGCGCCCGCCCCATCGCTTCGCTGAACGCCAGCCAGGGCAGCATTCCCGCGAGGAAGTAAAACAGAAATCCAGTGCGGCTGGGGTCCGATTCGGTGCGCTGCTGCAAGATCACGCCGAAAACGAAAAAATAAGTAAGGATCAGCAGCAGCGGATTCAGGATGGTCCAAAAGCTTCCGCCGAACGAACCGCGGTAGCGGCCCAGTATGTCGCGCCGGACAAGACTTCGAATCAGCGCCCGATTGCGCCAGATAGTTTGGACCGGAAGAGTGAACAGCTTCTTCAGGCCGCTGAAAACTCGCTCTCGCTTCAGCAGCGTCGCCGTGGTTACGCGCGTACTGCCCAGCGCCGCTTGCCCAGTGTCGTCCACGGAAATTTCGGTCAGCAGAAATTCCCAGCCACGCTCGTAGAACCACGCCACTCCTTCGCGCATCAAAGAAATGAAAACGCGATATCGTCCCGGTTCTGGCGGCAGCGGCAACTCCAGATCGAAATGCTCGCTCGCGCCAGGAGGCATATCGCGCGGCAACGGATTCCGCTCGCCGTCGACGACCAGCGTGTTGGTTTCGAAATCGAACAGATGATATCCGGCCGCGTAACCGTCCGCCGCGCTCCAAGTCCGCGGCGAAGCATTGCGCAGATCGAAAATGGCGCGCAGACGCCCCTCCGGCGTCAGCGTGACGGTAACGCTAGTAAACGCAGCCCGCATTCAGGCTTTAAGAGTACAACCAGCCGGGCCAGCGCTCCCGCACCGCGCCGCTCTTTCGCCCGACCGCATAAATGCCCACGCCGCGGAGCGCGGTCGAAAGCCGATTATCGGCCAGCAGCTTCCGCACCCAGGCATATTGCGTTTGCGGCTCTTGCGAGAATGGCCCCGTTTCCAGTCGCTCGATGTCGAATCCCGCTGTAGTCAGAAGCCGGTGAATCTCACCCGGCGTGTATTCGCGATTGTGGCGCGCATCCACTTCGCCATCGGGCTTGGGTTTGCTGTAAGCGTGAAAAAATCCTGGATGATAGCCGTTCAGGATAGCGCCGATGCCGCGCTCGGACGCGATATTCGGCGTTGTCAGGACCAGGTGTCCGCCGGATTTCAAGATGCGATTCACTTCGGACATCAAGTGCATCGGGTCTTGGAATAAATGCTCGATCAGCTCGCAGCAGAGCACCGTGTTGAAGGATTCATCATCGTACGGGAAGCGGCTTTTCTCGGCGTCGAAATGATCGACGTCGCATTCAAATTCTTCGCCCTCGGCCGACACTACCTTGCGACGATCGACGCGCCCATCGGGGCCGTAATAGCAGCCGCGCACATAGCCATAGCCAAGTTTGGAATGGAGCGCGGGAGTGATTTGAAGATAGGCTCCCATCTCGAGCACCGACTCCTCCGGCGCGCCGCGCGGCGTGATCTCCAGAGTCTTCAGCAGCCGCGTGCGGTGCGTCTCGATATACTCGCGCGCGCTATCGTTTTCGGCCCACCCCTGAATATATTCGGCGGTGACTCCGCTAGCTCGACCGGCGCCGCGATCGGCGGCGGTTTCGAGAAATGCCGCGTACTCACCCGCCACTTTCGTCCAGTTGCACTCGCTTGCTACCCAGGCTTTGGCGCTGGCCCCCAGCGCGCGCGAGAGATCCGGGCGCGACGTTAACAGGGCCAAATACTCGAAGATCAGATCCTCTTCGGTGGCGTTCACCGGAACTTTGAGACACACATTATCCGGAAATTCCTGGAAGGAGCCTAGGTCGGAGACCAGCACTGCCTTGCCTAGGCCGAGCGCGCGCAATAGGCTGCCCGAGCTTTCGCCGAGCGTGGGATAGCGCAGGTTCAGAACGATATCGCAGGACGCGATATGCCGCGTGAATTCTTCGGCGGTCTGGAATCCGAGCACGCGCGCGTGCCCTCCCAAGTTAAGCGTTTCGATTAACGATTGCACGGGGAAATCGGGATGCGGCTCGCCCGCCAGAATCATTTTCACGCGATCATCCTTGCGAACCAGGCGGCGAAACGCGCGCAACGATTCGGCGATGCGCTTATAGGGTTTCAGGTGGCCGAAGATGCCGATTAGCAATTCGTTCTCCGCGATACCGAGCTGCCGCCGCACGCCTCTTCCATCCACTTCCGGAATCCACGCGCCATGATGAATCCGTGCTATCGCGCCGTGGTAGCCGGAATTGCGCATCTCATCCACCATGAATTGGCTATGCACGATAACACCTTTTGCCGAATCGAGAATGCGGCGCGTCATGGGCACGCCTTCGTAATCGGGACCCGCTGCCAGACTGCGCGCCAGATCCGCCCGTTGGCGCGCGGCCGGCCCGCCGTTGTATTCGGCTTCGGCTACGTAGGCGTCCCAGTCCCCGCGCACGATGGTGAGGTGCGCTATCAAGTGGTGCAAATTAGACTCGTGCATCACAACCACGCCAGGGTGGCGCAACGCGGCTTCGTACACGAAATCGTGATCGGGATTGTTGCCGACCTGATAGAGGGCGATATCGAATCGGGCAGGATCGAACGGCTTGCCTGGACCGTCGAAAATTTCGAGATGCACCAGCTTCTCGAGTTCGGCGGCGAGGGCGTGGGAATAATCCGCGATGCCGCTACGGCGCGGCGGCATGGGAGAGAAGAAGGCGACGCGAAGTTCCCGGGGCGAATTCAGCGCAGCAGCTCCATCGTAAAATTGCCGATGGCGAATGGGGCGCGAACCAGAAGCGGCGTGCGGGCCGCGTCGCGCGCAAAAAACATTTCGATTTTGAGATTCGACGCCGGCCCCTTGAAGTTGCAGACCACGCGGTCGGCCTGCGTGGGAAGATCGTTCACGGGAATGGTTTGAGCGCCGGTGTATTCGAGGCGGGCCTGGTAGGCCGAGCCAAACAGAATGGTTTGCGAGGGAGGCACTTTGCCTTGACCGAGCTCACGTCGCGCGTAGTAGAGAAATGCGAGAGCGTCGCGGATGCATCCGGAAACCGGAATTTCGGTTTTGCCGCCGCTCGCCGTGGTCCGTGTGGCGCGGCCCGTGGCGGTGTCGATGACAGTGCGCTCATCGGACTTCTTGTTCCCATGCGTAAACACGCGGTCAAATCGATCGGAGCATAGATCGCCGCCGGTGGTCGAAGTGTAGCGGTCCAGAACTTGATAGCCGGGCAGGGATGCGTCGATCGTGAAATTGAAGTCCCATTGCGGCGAGTTGGGCGGGCGCGTTGAAGTGGAATGCCGAGCCCGCATGTGGGCCTCGCC
>JALYXS010000357.1 GCA_030946965.1 Acidobacteriota bacterium | reverse complement strand
TGTCGAGCGACTGTTGAAATGCCGCTTTCTCCTTTTCGGGAAGCGAAAAAGATTGGCCGGTCAGCTTGGGCTTAACGCCGCTCTTGCAGCGCGCGTCGAGCGCGTTCAGAAGTTTGTCGAACGCTTCGGCAAACAGCTTCAGCCCGTCCACGATCAGCTTGTCCGTAATCTCTTTCAAAGAGATGCCGGTTTTCGCGAGCTGGTCCATTACCGCGTGCGCGCCCGCGGCATCCTCTTCGATGCTGTTCCGCAATTTTCCATGATCGCGAAACGCATCGAGCGTGGCAGGGGGCATGGTGTTGACAGTGTCGGGCCCGATGAGTTCTTCGATATAAACCACGTCGCGATATTTCGGGTTCTTCGTCCCCGTGCTGGCCCAGAGAAGGCGCTGCCTTTGCGCGCCGCGTTCCTCCAACTTCTTCCAGCGAGGCGTGCCGAAAATCCGCTTGTAGCTCTCGTAAGCGACCTTGGCGTTGGCGATCGCGACTTTGCCCAGTAAGGAACCGGCTTCCGGCTTTTTTTCTAGCAGGGCGTCAACGGCAACGTCGATGCGGCTCACGAAGAAGCTGGCAACGCTCGCGATGCGGCTAGGATCTCCGCCGCCATGGGTGAATTTCTCGATTCCATCGATATAGGCTTCCGCAATTCGCTCGTACGCATCCACCGCGAACAGCAGCGTGACGTTGACGTTGATGCCTTCGGAAATAATCTGCCGGAAAGCGGCCGTGCCTTCCGTAGTGGCTGGCACTTTGATCATCACGTTAGGCTTGCCAACCAGTTTCCAGAGCCGGCGCGCCTCGTCGATGGTGGCTCGCTCGTCGCGGGCGAGGTATGGCGAAACTTCCAGGCTGACGTAGCCATCGTGCGCCTTCGATTCGTCGTAGACCGGACGCAGAACATCGGCGGCGTCTCGAATGTCGGGTACCGCGACCCGTTCGTAAATGGAATTCGCATCTTCCAGACTTCCATCCTTGATCTGGTCTTTTTGCGGATCGATGCGGTCGGCGTAGACATCGCTGCCGGTAATGGCCTTCTCGAAAATGGCGGGATTCGACGTCATCCCGCGCAATCCATCCTCTTTCACGTACTTCAGCAGTTTGCCGCTGGCGAAAAGATCCCGGTGAATAAAATCGAGCCAGACAGACTGGCCGTATTGGTGCAGTTCTTGTAACGGATTCATGAAGCGCTCTCCTGTTTGCAGTAGCGGGTTTCCAGATCTTTGACTTTGGCGAGGCGGCGGCGGTGGCGCTCCTCTCCGGTGAATTTAGCGTTGAGAAAAGCGTGGGTAAGCTCGCGCGCCGTTTCAGGCCCAATGACACGGGCGCCCAGAACGAGAACATTCATATCGTCATGCTCGACGCCCTGATGCGCGGAGTAAACGTCATGACAGAGTCCGGCGCGAATGCCTGGTAATTTGTTGGCGGCGACGGATGCGCCCACGCCGCTTCCGCATATGAGAATGCCGCGATCGGCTTGCCCGGCGCGCAGAACATTGTCGAGTTTCTCCGCGTAATCCGGGTAATCCACGGATTCGGGAGTGTCCGTGCCGATGTTTAGAACTTCGTGATGGAGTTCGCCGAGATAGCCCATCAACTCTTTCTTTAGTTCAACGCCGGCGTGGTCCGATCCAATAACGATTCGCATGAGGTGCGGTGATGAAATTCAGCTCAACGATGGCGGGTTTTGCCGGAGCTTGTTCATCGTGTCCGCCATTAATATATGCGCCATATGCGCCGTTGATAACTCCCGTGTTGCCGGTCGAACCGGTCATGCGCCGCCTCGCTGGCTTTCGATTGGCGCTCGATCGTTTCCTCGATCCAATCCAGTCGCGTTTTTTTCTGTCCGTTGGTATCGGGCATTCTCTTCCTACCCCGATTGTAACGGTAAAATTGACGCGTGACGGGTTCGAATGTCTAGGAAGGAACGCAGCTTAACAAAGCACATTCAAGAGCACGCAAACCGGCTCGTGGAAAAGGAAATCGTCAAGAACAAAGAGAAGTTGCGCAAGCAGCCGCGCGCGCGCATCGATGCCGAGGGCGGAGATGAGTTCCAGGAGCGGCCCCTGCGCGCACTTAAGGCCGCTTCCCCGCGGGTGGAAACCGTAGAGGCGAAAGTCGAGCTCACGCAAGGCCAAGTCATCGCTACCGGCCCTGGAATTTGCAAGGTCCTTATCGGGAGCGAAGTTGTCGTCTGCCAGACGCCGGTTCCGGTGGTCGCGGGCGATCGCGTCGGCTTCAACGAACGCCGTCAAATCCGGCAGGTCCTGCCGCGTTCCAGCATCCTATCGCGGCCCGATCCGGGTAACGCAAATATAGAAAGAGCGATCGCGGCGAACATCGACGTAGTAGTTATAGTCGTGTCCGTCAGAGCGCCCGCGTTGAGACCGGGACTGATCGACCGCTACTTGATTGCAATTGAGAAAGGCGGCGCCGCGCCAGTGTTGTGCATCAACAAATCCGATTTGCTTGAGAGCGCGGCGGACCTGGACCTGTTGGAGCCGTACCGGAATTTAGGATTCCCAATATTTCAGTGCTCGGTAAAAACCGGGGCCGGCATTGAGGCGCTGCGGGATACTTTGGCGGGCAAACTTTGCGTGTTTGCCGGACACAGCGGCGTTGGCAAATCGTCGTTGCTGAACGCGCTTGAACCGGAGATTCGGGCCGTAACGGGCGAGATTAGCGCGGTCCATCAAAAAGGCCAGCACACGACATCGGCCTCGACACTCTATCTGCTTCCGAATGGCGCGCGAATTATCGATACTCCGGGCATTCGCGAATTCGGATTATGGGATCTAAAAAAGGCAGACCTCGGCGGCTACTTTCACGAATTCGACGCGTTTTCCCCGGAATGCACTTACACCGATTGCTCGCACACCCATGAACCCGCTTGCGCCGTGCGTGAAGCGGCGCGGCGGGGAGCGATCCCCGATGCGCGCTATCAGGCTTACAGGCGATTGCTCGAAGGGCTTGAGTAACCGGTGATCGTTAGTTGCCAAAGCCCTACACTGTCTCTCAGAGTCCAAGTTTTCGACTCGGTTTCCTGTCCAGACCATCCCACAATCAGGCAGAAGCCACGGATGGCATTGGGCGAAACCGCCTGCCCCATCTCCTGGCCTAGTGCTGGACGATCGTCTTCGGCAGCGGCTCCGCCTTCATCGGCTCAAACAATCCGAATGCGAAAACCGACGTGGCGGACGCAATCGAAACATACTGTTTCCCATCCACCTCATAGGTGATCGGCGACGCAGTCAACAGTTCGCCCATGTTGAAATGCCAGAGGTGTTTCCCGGTCTTCGCGTCGAGTGCCACCAAGTAGCCGTCGTCGTCCCCGGTAAATAATACTCCGCTGCCCGTCGAGACCGTACCTGTCCACATGCGGCCTGAGCCAGTCATCGGATATTCCCAAACCCGCTTACCGGTAGCGGGGTCAAGAGCGCGCAAGATCACCTGTCCGCCTTCTTCGGTCGCGCCGCCTCCTCCGAAATTCTTCATCGGAACGGGAGTCATCGACGAACTGGTAAACATTCCGCATTGCTCCAGGGTCAACACATACAGCAGGCCGGTGCCAGGGTTGTAGCTCTGCCCCATCCAATTCGTCGCGCCTTTCACGCTAGGGCAAACCCAATTGCCTTCGGGCGTGGGATCTTTTCCAGGGATGCGCACGGGGCGGCCCTTCTCGTCGACCCCCGTCGCCCACGTTACGTGGTCGATCAATTGAGTGGCGCGCAGAAACTCGCCCGTGGTCCGGTCGAGCGCATAGAAGAAGCCGTTCCGATTGGCGTGCAACACGACCTTCCGCGGCTTGCCCTTCCAGGGCATGTCGATGAGGATGGGCCAACTCTGCGCGTCCCAATCGTGCGTATCGTGCGGCGTGAACTGGAAATGCCATTTCACCTTTCCGGTAGCGAGGTCGAGCGCCACGAGCGAACAGGTGTAGAGGTTTTCCCCTTTGCGAGCCACTCCCGTAAAATCGGGCCATGGATTTCCGGTAGTCCAATAGAGCGTATTCGACTCGGGATCGAAGGTGCCGGAGAGCCACGTCGCGCCGCCGCCCCACTCCACGTAGTCGCCCCAACTTTCGGCGCCAGGCTCGCCTTTTGCCGGAACGGTGTAGGTGCGCCAGATCTCTTCGCCGTTCTTTGGCGAAAGTGCCGCGATGAATCCGCGCATGCCGCTATCGCCGCCCGCGCTGCCGACAATCACCATGTCTTTTACAATCAGCGGCGCGGAAGTGGACGTGATTCCCTTCTCCGCGTCGGCGAATTCCCGGGAAAAAATTAGCGCGCCGGTCTGGCGGTCAAGCGCGGTGAGGTAATTGTCGGACGTCGTGAAATAGACCAAGTCGCCCAGGATCGCGGCGCCGCGATTCACGCCCTGCTTCTTGGCGCGAGTATCCAGATACTCCCAGACTTGCCGGCCCGAACGGGCGTCGATCGCGTAGACGGAATTTGCGTTAGTCACGTACATTACGCCCTTGTAGACGATCGGCGAGGTTCGCAATCCTCTGGCGTTAGGCACGTGATAAACCCACCGCGGGACTAAAGAACCGGCGTTATCGAGAGTAATCTTCTTGAGTGGGCTATAACGCGAGCCTTGATAAGTGCCTGAGTAAGTCAGCCAGTTCTCACCCGGCCCTTTCAGAATATCTTCGTAGCGCACTTGCGCGCTTGCCACCGCGCCGATGGCCGCCAATAGAACGAGTGTCCGCATTATTGTGAATCCTTTCCCGCAAGCGGCGCCAAGGTTTTCTCGCGCACAGTCTGGTGCGCCATAAAGGCGAGAAGATCGCGCAGTTCATCGGCGGAGAGCCGCTTTCCATAATCGGACGGCATCAACGAGTGATCCAGCACGGTTAATTCTTTGACATCGGTCATGGGGATCAAGTGCAAATTGCCTTTCCGGTCCACCACCTGAAGCGAGTAGTTGCTCCGGTTGCGAGCTACTCCTTTAACCTCCTCGCCATTCTTCATCATTACCGTCACGCCTTCCTTTCCCGCGAATGAGAGATCCTTCGATGGCTCGAGTATCGATTCCTTAATAACCGCCAGCGGATTGCTTCCCCCGATGTTGCTCAAGTCGGGCGCCATGCGGCTGCCGCGGCCTCGGATCGCATGGCAATTCGAGCATCCGGCCTTTCCGCTCCAGAAGACCTGTTCACCGGCGGACGTATCGCCCGGAACGAAATTGTCGCTCGCCGGACCGGTCAGCGCATGGATGAAAGCGACGACGCTCCACGTCTGATCGTCCGGCAGTTTGGTCGGCGGCATGTCCGCGCCGGGCACGCCATTGCGAATGGTGGTGAACATGGCATCGTCGCTGAGCGGATGCCACAAGGCGCGGCGTACCAGATTCGGCCCGCGGCCGCCGCTCCCATCGGGGCCATGACAAGCGGCGCAGGATCTGGCGTAGAGTTTCCCGCCCGCCGCGATGGCCTCGGGATTCCCGATCGCGGGATTGTGCGATTCCCTCAGATATTGCCCGTGTTGAAAAGCGCTCAAGGACAGGGCGCCGGAAGTAGCAGCCAGAAATAGGACCGGAAGAAGACGCATGGCGTAGTCTATTATGATCGATAATCATGAGTCGCCACGTTCTTCTTCTCGCGGCCTGCGTCATCGGATTATCGGCAATCGCCGCGACCATCGGCCGGCCTCCCGACATTCCGTTCGCGAAACATACGATCGACTTGGGATCGAGCGAGCCCTGCGCGGTGATGGACGTCAATCGCGACGGAAAGCTCGACATCGTGTCGGGCGAGTTCTGGTACGAAGCGCCTCAGTGGACCAAGCACCGGTTCCGCACGCTCAATTACACGCAGAATTACATCGAGAGCTTCAGCGATCTGCCGCTTGACGTGAATGGCGACGGATATCCCGACATCGTCAGCGCCACGTGGTTTGCGAAAAAGCTTTGGTGGAACGAAAATCCGGGCAAGGGCGGGACGGGGGAGTGGAAGGAACATCCGATCGATTCCGGCTTCAACATCGAATTCGCGTTTCTGGTGGACTTGGATAACGACGGCAAAGCGCGGGAACTGCTGCCGCAGTTCGGGTCCGAAGCGGCGCCGCTCGCGTGGTACGAGGCGAAGAACCGCGAATTCGTGAAGCACGTCGTGAGTCCCAAGAGCTATGGCCACGGGGTTGGCGTGGGCGACATCAATGGCGACGGGCGCAACGACATTATCACGTCCAAAGGCTGGCTTGAAGCGCCCGCCGACCCGCGCTCGCCCGATTGGAAATTCCACCCCGATTTCACCCTGGGCGCCACCGGCTTCATCTACGCGCTCGACGTGAATGGCGACGGCCGGAACGATATCGTAACTTCACTGGCGCACGATTACGGCATTTTCTGGATGGAGCAAGGCGAAGGCGGCAAGTGGACCAAGCACGTGATCGACGATAGCTGGTCGCAAGCCCACGCCATGACCATGGTCGATTTAAACGGCGATGGCAAAATGGATTTCGTAACCGGCAAGCGCTACATGGCGCATAACGGGCGCGATCCCGGCGAGCGCGAGCCGCTCGGCCTCTACTGGTACGAGTATCTGAAGCTGCCGCACGGCGGCGTGGAGTGGGTGAAGCACGTGATCGACTACAGCACGAGAGCCGGCGGCGGCATGGAGATTCCAGTGGTCGATATCGATGGCGATGGAGATCTGGACATCGTGACAGCCGGAAAGAGCGGGCTATTCTTGTTTGAAAATTTGACGAAGACGGCGCGTAAGTAATCGGGGTGCGAGTGAAGGAAGTTTTTGAATACCGCACGCGCATCCCCGCTTCCGCGGAACGGGTGTTCGCGTGGCATGAGCGGCCGGAAGCTCTCCAGAAGCTAATCCCGCCAGGCGATCCGGTGACGATTCTGGAACACACCGGAGGGATTCGCGACGGAGCGCGCGTGGTACTCGCGATGGGGTACCGCCCTTTCAAGCTGCGCTGGGTCGCGCGGCACAAGAGCTACGTAGAGGGGCGGCAATTTATCGATTTTCAAGAAAAAGGCCCGTTCAAGTTTTGGGAACACACGCACATAGTTGAGCCGGATGGGCCAGACGCCTGCTTTCTGCTGGATCATATCGAGTACGAGTTGCCGTTCGGAGCCCTGGGAAGGTTTTTAGGCGGGCGGCTCGCGCGAAAGAAGTTGGAGAAGACGTTCGCGTACCGGCATTCGGTGACGCTCGCCGATAATCGCTGATCCGCTAGTGCTTCGATTAAGTGCGATACGAACCACTGTTGGCTGGCGCGAGCGCTAGGCCCCCAAAACCTCAATCGCCTCCCCTCCGCAAATCCGCTCCACCGCGGCGCGAAATTCCCGGTCCGGCCGCACCTTTAAAGGCACATCCAAGACCACCGAGAAATCGCGCGAAGCCTCCAGACGGAACCGCACCTGCGTCTCCCCCGGCTTATCCCGAAATAGATCGCTCAACTGCGACGCCTTGTCGTTCCCATTACGCCCCACGCCCACGCGAATCGAAATCAACGATGGCAGCGGCACCCGCGCCACATCCAAAGGAATAATTTCCTGCGCCGAAACCTTCGTCGCGGCACTCTCCTCGGGCAGCGCCATTCCGCGCACCAGCACGGCCTGATCTTCCACCAGCATCGGGCACAGGCGCTCGTACTGCGTCGTGAACACCAGCAGTTCCGTGCAGCCGCCGCGATCTTCGAGCGACATCACGGCCCACGGCTTGCCTTCCCGATTCCGCTTCTTCTGCACCGCCGTGATCACGCCGCACATCGCGACCTCATCGCCCTTCTTCAGATCTTCGAGCGTTAGGCTGTCGTGCGTCGCCAGTTCGGCGATCTTGTCCTCGTATGAATCGAGCGGATGCCCCGTCACGTAAAACCCGAGCATCTCTTTTTCGCCCAGCAGCTTTTCCTTAAGCGGCCAATCGCCGGCTTTGGGAAGCGGCTTTTCCGCCTGCTCTTCCTCGCTTGCAAACATTCCGCCGAACAGACCTTCCTGTCCGCTCAACTTGTCGCGCCACGACCGCGCGCCCGATTCCATCGCGCCTTCCACCGCCAGCATCAACTGCGGCCGCGTGCCCTCGAGCGAATCCATCGCGCCCGCTCGAACCAGGCTCTCTATCATTCGCCGGTTAATTGCCGCGGGCTCCACCATTTCGCAGAATTGATAGATCGAACGAAACCTGCCAACCTGCTCGCGCGCCTTCCGGATCGCCTCGATCGCCGCTTGGCCCACGTTCTTTACGGCGCCCAAACCGAAACGGATCGCCTCTCCATCCGGCGTAAAATTCCAGTCGCTCGCGTTGATGTCGGGCGGCAGCACGGGAATCTTCATGTCCCGGCATTCGTTGATGTACTTCACGACCTTTGCGACATTGCCCGTTTCCGAAGTCAGCAGCGCGGCCATGAAATCGACCGGATAGTGCGCCTTTAGATACGCCGTCACGAACGCCAGATACGCGTAAGCTGCCGAATGCGACTTGTTGAAGCCGTATCCGGCGAACTGCTGCATAAGGTCGAAAATTTTCTCAACCTTCTTCGGCGGAAGACCCTTGGCGCGCGCGCCTTCAACGAAACGCTCCCGTTGGGCGGCCATTTCTTCGGCCTTCTTCTTGCCCATGGCGCGCCGCAGAATGTCGGCCTCGCCCAATGAGTAACCGGCCACGCGGCTTGAAATCTGCATCACCTGCTCCTGATACAGAATCACGCCGTAGGTCTCTTCCAGAACTTCTTTCAGTTCGGGCAGGTCATACAGAATAGCCTTGCGCCCATGCTTGCGCTCGATAAAATCGTCGAGCATTCCGCCCTGGATCGGCCCCGGCCGGTATAGCGCATTCAGCGCCGTTAAGTCCTCGATGCGGCTTGGCTGATAGCGCCTCAGAATGTCGCGCATGCCCGGCGATTCGAATTGAAAAATGCCGCTCGTGAACGCTTTGCAGAAAATCTCGTAGCTTTTGGCGTCGTCGAACGGGAGATCTTCGAGCACGATCTTCACGCCGTGCCGGCCCTCAATCAGCTTCAGCGCGTCGTCGATCAGCGTCAGCGTCGTCAAGCCCAGGAAATCCATTTTCAGCAGCGATAGTTTCTCGAGGCCGTTCATGTCGTACTGCGTGACGATTTCCTCGCGGTTGGTGCGGTAGAGCGGCACCAGATTTCGCAGCGGCTCGGGCGAGATCACTACGCCCGCGGCATGCACCGACGCGTTGCGCGCCAGCCCTTCCAGCTTCAGCGCCACCTGCAGGACTTCAGCCATGCGCGGATCTTTCCGGCCCGCCTCGTCCAGGCCGGGCTCCATCTTCATCGCCTCGGCAAGCCCGATATTCAGTACGTTCGGCACCAGCTTCGTCACGCGCTCCACGTCCGCAAAGCTGATATCGAGGGCGCGCCCAACATCTTTAATCGCCGCGCGCGTGGCCAGCGTGTTGAACGTGATTATCTGCGCCACCTGCTCGCGCCCGTACTTCTGCGTGACGTATTGGATCACTTCGCCGCGCCGGTTCATGCAGAAGTCGATATCGATATCGGGCATGCTGATGCGCTCGGGATTCAGGAAGCGCTCGAACAGCAATCCGTATTGCAGCGGATCGATATCGGTGATCTCCATCGCGTAGCTCACCAGGCTTCCAGCGGCCGATCCGCGGCCGGGGCCGACTGGAATCGAGTTCTGGCGCGCGAACCGGATGAAATCCCAGACGATCAAAAAATAGCCCGAGAACTTCATCTGCTGGATCATGCGGATCTCGAACTCAAGCCGTTCCGCGTATTCCGCCATGCCATGCTTCAGCTTGCCCGCGTTCTGCATCGCTTCGAGGCGCGGACGCCGTTTTTCGAAACCCTGCCGCGCGGCGTACTCGAAGTAACTGTCCGTCGTGTGTTCGCTCGGAACGTCGAACTTCGGGAAGGGCTCTTTAACTTTTTCGAGCTTCACCTGGCAGCGTTGCGCGATTTCGAAAGGGCGGTCGACGGCCTCTTCCAGTTCGCCGAACATGCGCATCATTTCCGCCCGCGATTTCAGGTAGAACTCGGGATGATCGAAGCGCATGCGGTTGGCGTCGCTCATCGTCTTGCCGGTCTGGATGCACATCAGGATTTCATGCGCGCGCGCATCGTCCTTGCGAAGATAGTGCGAATCGTTCGTCGCAACCAGCGGGATGCCCGTCTCGATCGAGAGCCGGTTCAGGGCGGGGGTGACGATCTTGTCCTGATCGAGCCCGTGGTCCTGCACTTCCAGAAAAAAATTAGCCTTCCCGAAGATGTCGCGATACGTATGCGCGAGCTTGCGGCCTTCGTCGTAGCGATCCGCCAGCAGCGTTTCGTTGATATCCCCGCGCAAGCACGCCGAAAGAGCGATCAGCCCTTTCGAATGGCCGGCGAGCAAATCCTTATCGATTCGCGGCTTGTAATAAAACCCTTCGAGAAATCCCGTCGAGACCAGATCGATGAGATTGCGATACCCTTCCTGGTTCTCGCAAAGCAGCACCAGGTGGTTGTAGCGGTCCGTGTCGGAGCGGGTCTTGTGGCCCTTTTGCGAAACGTAAACTTCGCAGCCAATCACGGGGTGGACACCCTTCGCTTTCGCCGTGTTGTAAAATTGCACCGCGCCAAAAAGGTTGCCGTGATCGGTCATCGCGATCGAGGGCATTTTCTGTTCGACGGCGAGGTCCATGAGTTGCCCGATTTCGCAGGCGCCGTCCAAAAGTGAGTAATCGGTGTGGCAGTGTAAATGAACGAAAGGGACTTCCGACATAGTTATAGTGAACGTGCCGGGGGAGGTGCTTCCATTGTAGCGCGGAGAGGTTAGCGGAATTTTACCTAGCGCGCGTGAGCGTTACTTTTCCCGTGATGTCCGCGCTCTCGACCGAGCCGCGCATGTTGCCTTCCAAGCGGTCGCCCGTCAAAGTAAGGACGAACTTCATGGTCCCTTCCGTTTCGGGGCTGGCGGCTTCGAAATAAACGGTGTTGCCGTCCAATTTCGCATTGCGGATCGGGATGACGTCGTTTTCCTCAACGCGTCCAATCTTGCCGGAGAGTGCCGCCGATAGCTGCTCAAACTGCAACTGGACGGGGGTCGTGATGGTTGTGCCGCTGCCTTCATCCTGGACGGCAATTGTGC
>JALYXS010000328.1 GCA_030946965.1 Acidobacteriota bacterium | reverse complement strand
AGGAAAGCAAAGTCGGCAACGCTGTTCGGCTGCGGCAGCGGATTCCGCTGAACCAGACCCGCCGCCTCTTGCGCTCGCCCGCTGGCCACCAAGGCCCAGGCATAGATCACGGCGGAGGACTGATCGGGGGGACCCGCTGCGCCGGCAATCTCTTTCCAGATGGGTGCGGCGTCCTTAAAATCTCTTGCGAACAGAAGCGCATAGCCGGTTGCCAATTTCCGTGCCGCCGCATTCGACGGACCCGGGAAAACCCGCTCGGCACGCGCTTGCAAGGCCGGCGGAGCCGCTTCGTCCTCGCACAAGAACTGCGCGAGAGCGCTGAATTGCGAAGCTTGCGTCGCAACGGCGAGCGCCGCGTGCGCATGCGCCGCCGCGCGGTCGCCGAGTTCCAGTTCCCAAAGCGCCAGTTGCGCTTCGGCTGCGGACTTTACTGGAATCACCGGTGTCGCGCCCGCGAGCCGAATTAAACTTCGCACTGCCGCCTTCCGATCGCCCGTGAAATACTGCCAGGCCGCCGACCGGAAGGCCGCTCCCGCATCCTGTGAATTTTTCGCCTGCCGGTAGCGTCCGAAAATCTGGTTCGCTCCCGGTACATCTCCCGACAGTGCCCGCGCATACGCGGCCTTGATAAACTCACTCCCGTCCCCCGAACTGCCCAGCTTGGCTTGCGCTTCGAGATATAACTTTTCCGCTTCCTCGAACTTGCCAAAATAATAATTGACATCTCCCAACGAATCGAGTGGATTGGCTTCCTGGTCCCGCAAGCGCCGGTACTCGCCGATCGATTGCACGGCGCCCTCATAATCGCCCGCAAACATCCGCGCGTAGCCCACGGAGTTCAACAGTTCCGAATTTCCCGGCATCGTGCGCAGGGCGGCGCGATATTCGAGAATAGCCTCCGGGTAACGCTTCATCGAGAGTTCCGCGTCGCCCAGGCCGCGACGAATCCCCGGATCGTTCGGGTTCAGTTGCGCAATCGCGGACAAGGCTTCGATGCTTGCCTCCGTGTTGGGTCGCAGGTTGAGGGATTCGAGCCGGAGATAGGCCCGATCCAGCGAGGGAATTTGGTTGCCGCGCGCGCTCGCCTCGGCCAGGATCTTCTCAAGCGACGCCCGATCGTTTTGCGATTGCGCCACCTGGAACCACTTCACGTACGCCGCGCCGAAGTTCGGATCGGCTGCGATTGCGCGCGCATAATCCCGGGACGCTTCGGCCGGCTGCGCTTCGAGCGCGTTTGCATAATCGCGCAAAGCCTGTTCGTTGCGCGTCGAGAACGCGCGCACTTCGGGGCTGAGTTGGCGCGCCAATTTATCCACGGCCGTCAGAAGATCCGGCCCATCGCTGGAGTAGTAGCCCACGATTTTCCGGGAAGCGACATCCTCCTCGGCGGCGGAAAGCCGGAAATTGCCATCCGCCTTCAATATCTCGCCGTAGACCAGACGTGTCGCGCCCGCCAGGCGCGCTTGCACATTTTCAGCGGATACCCCGGGGGCGCCTAGAACGCTGCCGCCCAGCAGAGGATCGAAATGGTGGATCGCCGCCGACGGGATCGCATAAATCTCGCGGCCGGCCGAAATTTCATCCGAAATCGCTTCGCTCGCGGCGCGGCCCATCCAATCGAGAGAGGCATCGGGCGTGAGATTTTCGAATCGGAGAACCGCGACGCGCTGGACGGCGGGAGGCGTATGCGAGCACGCCGAAAGCAGAACAAGCAGACCAAGGGTCCGCCACGACTTACAGAACACGCGGCTCTAAAGCGAGCAGCTCCTGGAACTCCGGAGTCGACCGGAGCGTTGCGAATTCGGAATCTTCCAGCAACTTTTGGCGCTCGGTGAAGCCTTCTTCGAGCGCCTTGCGAATATATAGCAGCGCGCGCTCGTTCTGGCCCGCCTGCGCGTAGGAGCGCGCCAGATAGTAATGGAATTTCGCTTTTTCAAGAGTGCTGCGTTCCTGCAGCATCACGCCATAACCGCCTTTGTGCTCGAAAACCTCGGGATCGATTTTGAGCGCAATCTGATAAGAGTCGGCCGCTTCCTTGTAATTCTTCCGGGCGAAATACGCCGTACCCAAATTGCTATAGATCGATGCCGAATTCGGCGATATCTTAAGCGCTTGTTTGTATTTCCCGATGGCGCGGCGGTAATTCCTGGTCGCGTAGTAGATCGTGCCCAGATTGTTCACAGCTTCGGCATAATTCTTATCGAGTTTGACCGCGCGTTCGTAGTTTTTCTTCGCGTCCCTCAAATCCATCAACTGATGGTACGCGATGCCGATTTTGTTCCAGGTCACGGGCGAATCGGCGGGACATTCGCGATACAGATCGACGGCCTCGCGGAACATTTTCCGCGCCATGAAGATATCGCCGCGCTGTTCGGACGTGAGACCCGGGGTAGCGGCACGCGGCGGAATAGCTTGGGGGAGCGTCGTCTTATCGAAAAGAGGTTTGGCTAATTGCGCCGGACATATTGAAGCAGCTGCTCCGAACACAAACGAGATAACTGAGAAACGCACGAAAACCATGGCGGCCTCGCTTTGATCCCTATTTAACCACACCCCAGAGCCGCCGGAACAAGCCCTTCTTGGGGAGCGGTGGCGAAGGATGGGCCGGATCGGCGGGCGACGAGCCCGCCGCCATTGCCGAAATCTCCGGCGGTCGCGCTTGCGACGGACTTATTCCCTGGGTAATCGGATAAGGCGCCATTGACGGATCGCGCGGCTGAGCCGGAAGTTTCGGATTGTCCCAGCCCGAAACATTTGTGGTATCGATTTCGCCGTTGCCATGTAGCGGGCAAATGCCGACAGGTTCAGTGCCGGCGATGAAAACTTCCGCGCGCGTCGCCGGGCAGAAAGGCGTGGCCGGCATGCCGGATTCGGGGTCGATCTGGATGGTAACGATGCCGCTGGGAGGCGCGAATGCTTTTACCGCGCGGTAATTCCGGTAAAGCAGCGCTTTTTTCATGAAGGCTGTCCAGATCGGCAAAGCGGAATGCGCGCCTTCCAGGTTCAACTCGCGGTTATCGTCGAACCCCACCCATACAATGCACAACAGTTCCGAAGTGAATCCGGCAAACCAACCGTCGCGCGACGTTCCTGTCTTTCCCGCCGCCGGAACCGTAAAACCGCGCGAGCGCACGCCAGCCGCGGTGCCGCTCCGCATGACTTCTTCGAGCATGCTCACCATCAAGTAATCGACGCGCGGGTCGAGCACGTTACGCAGTTCCGGTTTGTGCTCGTAAATCAACGATCCATTCTTCTGCTCGACGCGCGCGAGAAACTCCGGCTGCACACGATTGCCCTGATTAGCGAAAACAGTGTAGGCGCCCGCCATTTCGATCGGGGTAGCTTCATAAGCGCCAAGCGCCACTGAAGGCGTCGCGCGGACTTGCTCGTTTATGCCGGCTTTATGCGCCAGGTTGACGACGGCGTTGTAGCCAACCATTTCCGCAACCTTAACGGTCGCGATATTCATCGATTTCGCCAAAGCGCGCCGCAGCGTAACCACTCCGTAGTATTCCTGCTTGAAATTGCCAGGCTCATACGACTGATTCCCGTACCAAAAAGTGGTGGGCTCATCGACCACGGTGGTCGCCGGAGTCAGCGTGCGTGAGCCGCCGTTAATGGCCGTGTTCATGGCGGCGGCGTAAACAAACGGCTTGAAAATGGAACCGGGCTGGCGTTCGGCGAGCGTGTGATCCAACTGGCTGGCGTTATAATTCCGGCCGCCCACCAGCGCCTTGATCTCGCCGGTATGCGGGTCGAGCGCGATCAGCGCCACCTGTGGTTCCACGAACGGCACGTTCTTGAAACGCTTTTGCTTCTTGAGCTGCTGATCCACCAACTCCATGCCGGCGCGCACCGCGTCATTCGCCGCGCGCTGCAGGTCGAGATCGAGAGTCGTATAGATCCGGTAAGACTGCGCCTGAAAATCGCGGTTCTCGAATCGCGTCTGCAAATCGTCGTTCACGCGGTCGACGAAATACGGCGCGTCGCTCGATTCGGCGCCGGTTGAAATCAGATTAAGGGGAGTCTCGATGGCAACGGCGTACTCGCGGTCGGTGATGTACCCGTTCTGCCGCATCAGCGAAAGCACGACGTTGCGGCGTTCCTTGACGCGATCGAGATGGCGGAACGGATTATAGTAACTCGCTCCCCGGAGAATGCCGGCGAGCATGGCCGCTTCCGGCACCGTGAGCTGCCGGATGTCTTTCCCAAAATAAGCCTGCGCCGCCTCGCCAAAACCGCGGATCGTGAAAGTGCCGCGCCGGCCAAGATCCACCTGATTGCAATAAAATTCGAAGATCTCTTCCTTGGTAAGCTTCTGCTCCAGCTCGAGCGTAATCATTACCTCGGCGGCTTTGCGGCGCCAGTTGCGGTCTGGAGTCAGCCACATCCCCCGGGCAAGCTGCATCGTTAAAGTGGATGCGCCGTGATCGTTGCGATGCGACTTCACGTCGATGTACGCGGCGCGAATCACCCCAATGGGATCGAAACCGGAATGCTGGAAAAATCGCTTGTCTTCCGCCGAGAGGATGGCGTTGCGGAGCACGTCCGGAATATCGGCGTACTTTACGATTCGGCGTTTTTCGCGATTGCGATCGTAGAGGTTCGTGATCAGCTGCGGTTCCAGATCGTACTGGCTCCGGTCGGTATTGTCGCGCAGCGAAACAATGCGGGCGATCTTGCCTTTGCCGAACTTGATGGTTCCTTCTTCGCCGTCGAAATATGATTCCGGTCCCGGAAATATCTCAACCGAATCGGCGCGAACATTGTAATGACCAATGGGATTGCCGCGAGATTCGTTATATCCGGCCCGCCGCAGTTGTGCGGCGATTTCCGCCGGATTTCCCACATCTCCCACGCCTACGGTTATGGGAGAAGCGTAAATTCGCGAGGTGCTAGCGAACGGGTTGCTCTTCAGGGTCTGGTCGATGAGACGGGAATATTGGAGATAGAAATAGGTGAATGTAAAGATTCCCGCGACGGCCATCAACGCGACCAAAACGATAAGAGTCTTGCCGATGGGCCGCGCAAAAAAGCGCGCCAGACCGGCTTCGCGCGGCACGCGAACCCGAATCCCCTTAGTTTGCACTGGCACTACGCCGATTGTCTCACGCCCGCTCCGCGCGAAATTCGCTATGATACAGCCATGCGCCGCGTCCCCATCTGCGGTTTATTAGCCTTCTTATCGTTCGCCTGCTTTGGCGCGGACAAGAACGCGGGCAAGAAAAAGGACCCGTCCGAGATAGGCCATCGGAAAGTCGCGGGCGGTCCCAACTTCTACAGTCTTGAGAAAGAGATGGCGCTCGGCAGGCTACTTGCCGTCGAGGTTACGCGGCAGGCGCGGATCTTGGACGACCCGATCGTTTCCGAGTACGTTAACCGCATCGGCCAGAATCTTGTTCGAAATTCGGATGTCACTTTCCCCGTCACGATTAAGATTATCGACTCGGAAGATCTCAATGCTTTCGCTCTTCCGGGCGGATTCGTTTTCGTCAACACCGGCTTGATCCGGCTGTCGGAGACCGAGGCGGAGCTGGCGTCCGCGATGGCGCATGAAATCGCTCACGTGGCGGCGCGTCATGCCACCCGGCAAGCGACGCGGGATCAGTTGGCGAGCATCGCGGCGATTCCAATAATGATCGGCATGGGCGGATGGGGCGGCCTCGCGGCGCGGCAAGCCATGGGCATCGGCGTCCCGTTGGGTTTTCTGAAGTTTTCCCGTGTCTACGAGACTGAAGCCGACATGCTCGGACTGCAATATCTGTATGCGGCGGGGTACGACCCAACCGCGTCCATCGACATCCTGGAACGTATCGAATCGGCGGAACGCAAGAGGCCGGGCGCCATTTCTAAATTGTTCGACACGCATCCGATGACGGCCGATCGGATTCAAAAGACCCAGAAAAATATCGACCAATTGCTTCCGGGAAAGCCCGAGTATGTGGTCACCACTTCGGAGTACGAAGACGTCCGCGCGCGTTTACTCAAGCTGCAAGCGAAACGGGTAGAAGCCGCTCCGCCATCGCTTCTCAAAAAGCGGCGGGACGACTAGTCGGAAACAACGGGACGATTAGTCGTAAACAAAGTGCAGCACCTTCTTTAGATCTTCCCAGGCCTCGCGCTTGGCTTCCTGATTGTACGCGCGCAATAAGTACGAAGGATGGTAAGTCACCATCAACGGAAAATCTTTCCACTTATGCCATTTCCCGCGCATTCGTGTCACGCCATCCTTGCCGCCGATCAGCACCTTCGCCGCAGTCGAGCCCAACGCGCAAATCGCGCGCGGCCGTATCGCCGAAAGCTGGCGGAAGAGGAACTGGCCGCACGTCGCAATCTCATCCGGCTCGGGCGTACGGTTCTCGGGCGGCCGGCATTTCACGACATTGCAGATGTAAACGTCTTCGCGCCGGATAGGTATCCCTTCCTTCTTAGCCGTGTTTTCGATCATCTGCGTGAGTAACTGTCCGGCGCGACCCACAAACGGAATTCCCTGAGCGTCTTCGTCCGCGCCAGGCCCCTCCCCGACAAAAACGAGCTTCGCCTCCGGAATTCCCACTCCGTAAACTATTTTGTTGCGGGAAACGTGGAGCTTACAACGAGTGCAGTCGCCGATGTCCTCGCGAATCTGCACGAGTGTTTCGCGGAGCGGCTCGCTAACCACCGCTAGGGCCGCTTCCACTGAAGGCGCGGCAACCGGATAGCGGCGGATCTGCTTTACACCGAGATCCCGATAGAACTCGAGATACTGGCGAATCTGGTCAACGTGCATGGCTAGGCTTGAGCGCTGAGCGTAACATCAAAGCAGCTTCCAGTATCCGGTCGGCAATCTCCCGCTTTGAAGCCGGCGGAATCTCGATCAGTTCGCCGTTGCGAAGCGCGAGCAAAACCTCGTTGCGATCCGATTCGAAGCCGCTGTCTTTCCGGCCTACCAGATTCGCTACGATCATGTCGCAATTCTTGGTCTCAAGCTTGCGGCGCGCTTCCTGCTGCAAGTTCCCGGTTTCAGCGGCGAAACCGATGAGAAAGCGCTCGCCCTTCTTGCAGCCTAGTTCGGCGAGTATATCGGGCGCCGGGTCGAGTTCGAGCGACAGCCGCGCGGCCGTTTTCTTGATTTTATGCTCGGGAACATGTGCGGCTCTGAAATCGGCGACGGCCGCGCACATGACGATAATGCCCGCCCGGTCTAGATTCTCAAACACGCGCGAGCGCATCTCTTCGGCGGTAAGGATCGAAATACGACGAACGCCGCGCGGAGCGTTTAGCTCGACCGGCCCGGAAATCAGCAGCACTTCCGCGCCACGCGCGGCGGCGGCTTCGGCCAGCGCGTAGCCCATCTTTCCACTCGAGCGATTGGAAATGTAACGCACCGGATCGAGCGGCTCGCGGGTGGGTCCCGCAGTAACCAAAACCATTTCGCCGGCGAGGTCGCGAACGGGATGCAAGGCGGCGATCACGGCGTCGGCAATCCGTTCCGGTTGGGCTAAGCGTCCCGGCCCGACGGTGCCGCACGCGAGAAAGCCCTCTTCCGGCTCGACAATCGCATGTCCGCGCCCACGCAGCGTTTCTACATTTGCCTGAGTCGCCGAGTGCGTCCACATGTTGTTGTTCATCGCCGGAGCAAGGACCACGGGTCCGGTGAAGGCCAGGTAAAGCGTGGAGAGGAAATCGCCGGCGAGGCCATGCGCGAATTTCGCCAGCACATCGTTTTCCTGAGCGACTCCGATATGCTCGACGGCGCTCGAGAGAGTGCCTTCCGGATTGGCCGCATCGAACATGCCCGTGATCACCTTACGGCCCGTGAGCGCGGCGAAGGTGAGCGGGCGAATGAACTCCTGAGCACCGCCGGTGAGCACCGCTTGCACCCGGCAACCGCGCTCAAGGAGTGAGCGGACCAGTTCCGCCGCTTTGTACGCAGCAATGCCGCCGCCAACTCCGATAACAACATTCATCTGCATTCTGACGCCGATTCCGGGCTAGTCTGGTAGGCGCGGCAGGACTCGAACCTGCGACCCTCGGCTTAGAAGGCCGATGCTCTATCCACCTGAGCTACGCGCCCGAAACTACTATCATCAGACTAACAAACCAGATATCTATCCACATGCAAAGCAGACGACCGTTCTTCACCGCATTTAAGATTGCGTGGCGCGAATCGCGCGCCTCCAGCGCCAAATTTCTGTTTGTGATTCTAGCCGTCGCCTCGGGCGTCGGATCGCTTACCGGCGTGCGCGGCTTTAGCGTCGCGTTTCACAAGATGCTGCTCGTGGAAGCGCGCAGCCTGATGGCGGCCGACCTTTCCGTCCGCACCTTTGCGCTGCCGAGTGAACAACAACTTTCCGTAATGCGGCAACTGGAACCGCGCGGCGTGCGGCGGACTTGGATCACCGAAACGCTCACCATGCTTGCGGCGGACAAAGCCCCGGCGCCGGTTCTCATATCCGTAAAGGCGCTCGATCCGAAGGTCTATCCGTTCTACGGCGCAGTGAAGCTAGATCCGCCCGGAACCATCGCGAAGAAGCTAACGCCCAGCGCAATCGCCGTTTCCGAAGACTTGTTGTTGCGGATGCACCTGAGTGTCGGCGATACCGTCCACATCGGCGGCCAGGATTTCACCATTATCGGAACGCTTCAGGCCGAACCGGATCGCATGTCCGGAAGCCTGAACGTCGGGCCGCGCGTGATGATGAGCCGCAAAGGACTGCGACGCACCGAGCTCGTGATTCCTGGCAGCCGCGCGTCGGAGCGCTTTCTGTTTCGCGTTCCCCCTGGCATCTCGATCGAGACCGTTCGCAAGGATCTCAAGAAAGTCTTTACCGAAGGGCTAATCGTCGATTTCCGCCAGACAAACCCAATCATCGAGCAAGGCTTGCAGCGCGCCACCACGTTTCTAAGCCTGGTCAGTCTGATCGCGCTGATTGTGGGAGCGCTTGGCGTTTCGACGGCGATGCAGTCCCATCTGCAACAAAAAATGGACAGCATCGCGGTGATGAAATGCCTCGGAGCGCGATCGAAGCAGATCATGCGGATTTATCTGATTCAAACTATCGGGCTTGGGCTGGCCGGCGGACTGCTCGGCATCGCGATGGGCATCGCGGTGCAACGTGCGTTCCCGCTGCTGATCGCGCGCTATTTCCAGACGCGCCCGGCTTTTTCGTGGGACGCGTTCTCCGCCGTTCAGGGCCTTGCAATCGGCCTTCTTTCGACGCTGCTGTTTACCGTGCCGGCGCTGCTGTCAATTCGCGGCATTCGTCCCGGAGTAATTTTCAGGCGTGAAATGGCAGAGACCCGTCCGGCATGGAGGGAACGATTGCGGCAGGGGAGCGCGTCGATTGCGTCGGCGGCGATTATTCTCTTGGGCATCGGCGCGATTGCCGGCTGGTTGAGCGACTCCGCGCGGATGGGAATGTATTTTGCGGGCGGCCTGGCGGCCAGCCTGCTGGCGCTTGCCGCTGTCGCATGGCTTCTGTTGCGCGGATTGAAATGGTTCAGCCGGCGCGCA
>JALYXS010000240.1 GCA_030946965.1 Acidobacteriota bacterium | reverse complement strand
GAACTGCAGAAGAACGCTTTGCGGAGGCGTCCGCCGGCGCGCGCGCGGAGTTTTTCGGCCAACTCGCCGGCGAGTTCCGGTACATGGCTCTTCAGCATGGCCGCCCTTTGCGGTCTAATTCGCATTTGAGAGCTTCGACGATCGCGGGGTGATTGTGGCAGTCGTTATGGACGCAGTGACCCGAAAGAAGATCGAGGATTCGCCCGCCGCCCGTAGTAAAGATTTCCGCTCCGAGGCACCGCTCGTACCGGACGTTCATTTGAGAAGGTCCAGCAGCCTCACCCATTGCGGGTTCACGTGCCCGGTATATGTGGCGTTCGAAATCGAAGCTGTTGCCGTCGAGCTCAAGTAATGGCGACGCAGTCTGGCCGGGCCGGGTTTCCGAAATACCTGCGTTCAAACGCCACGCGGGGCAGCCGCTTCGAGCCGGCGCGGGCCGCCGCCGCGAGAAACGCCCTCGCCCACTTGTTGCCTCCACATGGCGTAATAGAGGCCCTTGTGTTCGAGCAGCGCCTCATGCCGCCCCGATTCGACGATTTCGCCGCGCTCCAATACATAAATCCGGTCCGCATGCAGCACGGTCGAGAGGCGGTGCGCAATCAAAATGGTAATCGCATCGCGGCTGGTTGCCACTTCGCGAATCGTCTGGTTGATCTCTTCCTCGGTGAGCGAATCGAGCGACGACGTGGCCTCGTCGAAAACCAATAGCTGCGGCCGGCGAAGCAAGGCGCGCGCAATCGATAGGCGCTGCTTTTCGCCCCCCGATACTTTTACGCCGCCTTCCCCGATCACCGTGTCAAGGCCGCGATCCGCGCGCGCTAGCAAACTTTGCACGGAAGCTTGGCGCAACACTTCCCGGCACTCGTCGTCACTCGCGCCAGGGCGCACAAACAGCAGGTTCTCGCGGATCGATCCCGAAAAGAGCTGCGCATCCTGAGTCACGAAGCCGATCCGCTCCCGCAACGTCTCGATAGCGATCTCGTTCTCCGGCGTTCCGTTGTAAAAAATATGTCCGGACTGCGGACGGTAAAGGCCCACGAGCAATTTCACTAGCGTGGTTTTCCCCGCGCCCGAAGGCCCGACGAATGCTATCGTTTCGCCGCGCGATGCACGAAACGTAATGCCGCTCAACGCGGCCTTCGTTGCGGTCGCATGCTGGAAGCGAACGTCGTCGAACGCCAGCGTTTCCAGCTGATCGATCGCGACCGGGTGTTCCGGCCGCGCCTCGGGCGGGATCGCCAGAATCGTCTCGAAATTCAGCAACGAGACCTCCGTTTCCCGATACACGTTGATGACGTTGCCTAGCTCCTGCAGCGGGCCGAAGATAAAGAACGAATAGATGAACAACGAGAAAAATTGGCCCACCGTAATTCGCTGCGTGAAAATCAGGTAGAGCATCAAAAACAGAATCGACGTTCGCAGCAGATTCACGAACGTGCCCTGCACGAAGCTGAGGCTGCGAAGGTAGCGGATCTTCTTCAATTCCAGCTTGAGGATCTTATCGGTAGTCGCATTGAGGCGGGCGATCTCCTGCCGCGCGAGGCCCAGGCTCTTCACCAATTCGATGTTGCGCAGAGATTCGGTCGTCGATCCGGCCAGCGCGGTCGTCTCCATGACGATGGCCTTCTGGACGTCTTTAATCTTGCCGCTGAGCAGCGAACTCAATCCGCCCAACAAGGGGACGGTCAACAAGTAGGCCGGGACAATGGACCAATGCACCTGCGACGCGTAAACGGTCACGAATACCAGCCCGATCAGCGTCGTGAACAGTAGATTCACGGCAATGTTGATCAGTTTCTCAACGTCAGCGCGCACCTTCTGCAGTTTGCCCAGTGTCTCGCCGCTGCGCTGATCTTCGAACAGCGCGTAGGGCAGCTCCAGCGAATGCCGCACGCCGTCCGCATAAATGCGCGCGCCCACTTGCTGGGTAATCAGGTTGACGAAGTAATCCTGAAAATTTTTCGCCACGCGCGAAACGAACGCGACCCCGACCGCCGCGGCGAGCAGCAGGCCTACGCCGTGGATGAACTGCCCGACGGTGTATTCCTTGAAACGGGTCGCGTAGGAATCGATGATGTGCCGGAAGATGAGCGGATCGAGCAGCGAGAAAGATTGATTGATGGCGGCGAGCAAGAGCGCCGTCGCCACCAGTTTCCAGTAGCTCCGCAGATACCCGTAGAGAATTGTCATTGCGGATTTAAGCCCGGAACCTAAGCCAGCCAGCGCTGGACGAGATCTTCGGGATTTCCATCCAAATCGACCGGCTCCGATTTCGATTCCAAATTATTCTCGAGGAACGCGGCCGTGACGCCATTGGGCGAAGGGCGGAGCTCGAGTTTGCGCTCGCGGCATTCCAGGCGAAGCGTGGTATCGATCCACGCGATGTAAACTTTGGCGCGCAATTTATGTCCCGCGCGCGTGGCTTCGCTCAGTAAGCGACGCGTGTACGGACTCTCTTTGAGGCGCCGCGCCCAAGGCGCTTCAGCCAGGGTCCGGGCCCGTTCGGAATCGCGCCGCCGGTTGTCCGCCGGAGAACGCTCGTCCCGCGATTCCAGGCTCTTCAGGTTGCTTTCGAGGTTGTCGAGAAAACTCATTTGCTACAGCCATTATGGCTGTAGCACAACCTTCATCAAGCGCGACTTCGGATCGTAGAGCTTGTCGAACCAGGCCGGCCCTTCGTCGAGCGGCGCTTTGGCGCTGATGATGGGGTCTACGCGAATCGCGCCGCGCGCCAGCAAATCGATGCAGGCCGGGTATTCGCCATTAGAAGCGCACGATCCTTGCAGCCGGATCTGCCGCGTCACTACCGACTGCAACGGAATCTCGACGTTCGGAGCAATATTGCCGACGAGCGTCACCGTCCCGCCTTTGCGGACGCCCAAAATGGCGGTCTTGATCGGTTCGGTCGCGCCCACCGCTTCGATCGCCACGGAAGTGCCGCGGCCATCGGTGAGTTCCTTCAACCTCGCCGCGACATCCACGTTCTTCGGGTTCAACGTCTCATCCGCGCCAAACTGGCGCGCCACTTCGAGCTTTGCGTCGTCGAGGTCGACCGCGATCGCGCGGCTGCATCCGGCCAGGCGCACGGCTTGCAAAACCAATAGTCCGATCATGCCCGTGCCGACAACCAGAGCCGAATCGCCCAACTGGATCGGCGTAATATTCACCGCATGCACCGCGATCGAAACCGCCTCGATTAAGGCGGCATGCTCGAAAGCGAGCGAATCCGGAATTTTATACGCGATATTTTGCGGCACCACCACGAATTCCGCGAAGGCTCCATGCCGCCGGTACTCTCCGCACGACACGCCAAGCACCTGGCGGTTATCGCAAAGATTAATTTCACCATGGGTGCAAAAAAAACATTTCCCGCAAGACACGGTCGAGTCGAAAGTGACGCGGTCGCCCTCCCGGAAGCTCTTGACATTCGCCCCGGTTCCAGCCACAACGCCCGCGGCCTCATGCCCCATTACCAGCGGCGGAATGCGACGGCCGGAACTGCCATCCCAACCGTGAACGTCGCTGCCACAGATGCCGCAGGCTTTGACGCGCACCAATAAATCGTTGGGGCCAACTTCCGGGTTAGGAAAATCGACCATGTCGAGTTGCTTGTAATTCTTGAGCAGGAGCGCTTTCATGATTCCTCTGCCGTCACTTTAAACGATTCGCCGCCTTCAAGTAAACTGAATTGACAATATGCCAGCCCAATTGAAAAACCAAGTGGTCCTTGTAGTAGGCGCATCGAGCGGTATTGGACGGGAAACCGCAGTATTGTTCGCTCGAGAGGGCGCGCGCGTGATGGCGTCGGCCCGCCGCGAAGATCGATTGCAATCCTTGCGCACGCAGTTGGAAGGGGAAGGCCTTGCCATCGAAATTTCCGCGGCGGACGCGGGAAACGCCGGCGAAATGGAACAGTTAGCGCAGCGCACCCGCGCCAGTCTGGGGAACATCGACATCCTGGTGTTCGCCGCGGGGACGAACACGCCCGACCGCTCGATGAAACGGCTTACGGCGGAAATCTGGGACATGATGCTGCACGTGAATCTGAATGGCGCTTACTATGCCACGCGCGCGGTCTTGCCCGCGATGCGCGAAAAGGGGGCCGGGCATCTGATTTACGTTTCTTCGATATCGGGATTGGTGCCGGACGTTTCCGGGGCCGCGTACCAGGCTGGAAAACGCGGCCTGTTGGGATTGGCGCACGCGATCCGCGTGGAGGAAAAGGA